>JAAWBG010000040.1 GCA_022792535.1 Lachnospiraceae bacterium | reverse complement strand
ACCGAACGATTGAATATCAACTTCATTTTAACTTACCTTCCTTTCATTATGATTTGTATATTATAACAGGAATATAAAAAATAATCCACCATAATTTCTAAGAACTACAAAATCAGTAATTAACTCAAACTTCCCACTCCAAATCAGGGCATAATGCCTGTATAAATGTGGGTTGAGATACAAACCAGTTGAGCAATTGACTTTTACTTCAAAAGGCGCAAAAGCGCCGTCCATCTAATGCCAGGGTTCGCGAAGCGGTTCCTGGAATATAGCTTATCTGATGATGGAGAACTGCTTTTTTCCATGCGAATGCCCTTGGGTGCTTCTCGTGGTATTTGCTAGATATCTGCGCGAGCGTAGCTGCCTGGCTCATTACTCGCGGAAATAAAGGGCGGAGGGATGCATAGTGAAAAAAGACGGACGATACCGCTTTATGAACCGCGCTCTCCTAAGTGACAAGTTTCTATTATTTCACTTGTCTACCTGGAAGGGAGCATATCATACTTAGTGGGACAGCCCCTTTTCGCTGCCTTTATTGATCTTTGAATTCATCATAAAACCGTGAATTCAGTCGATGGTTAAAATGAAAAACACATAAATTCCCCTTGACTTCTTTTTTTATCTATGTTATCTTTAACATATGTTAAGAAGGGATGGAACCAATATGATGATTGATTATGCAATTTTGGGTTTGCTTAGTTGGAAACCACTTACAGGATATGATGTGAAGCGGGTGATGCAGGACTCTCCGTTTCTCTACTGGTCAGGCAACAACAACCAGATTTACAAGGCCCTTACGAGACTGCTTGAAAACGGTTTTGTGACAAATGAGATCCAATATCAGGAGAGCGCCCCAAACAAAAAGATTTATTCTATTACGGAATCTGGCCTGTTCGAGCTGATCCGGTGGGTGACCAGTGAAGAACCGGAAATACCTGAGTATAAGAAAACCTTTCTCATACAGTTATCATGGGCCGGAAGGCTGGAACAGGAGAAAATAGAGGAGCTGCTTACAAAATATGAAAAAACCATGACACAGCAATTGGCCATGCGGAAAGAAGAAAAGCGCCGCGAGAAAAATTTTCCCAATCGGTCGGAGCAGGAGCACTTTGTTTGGGAAATGATTTACGACAACTTTGCCCAGATGTGTGAAGCCGAGTTGCGCTGGATTCAGCAGTTTCGCCAGGGATTAGAATATTACAAAAAAGGAGAAGAAATATGAATTTCAATATTATAGCAAAAGAAAATGGACGTTATCTGGACTGCACCTCCTTCACGGGTGTCCTGTCCTCTGAGAAAGACGCCATAGACCTGGTGTCCGCTTGTTTCAGCAACGACACCGGCAGTCTGCTGCTCCATGAAAGATCGGTGTCGCCGGATTTTTTCAACCTGAGGACGGGTCTGGCTGGCGCAGTGCTGAACAAATTTCAAACTTACAATATCAAAACAGCTCTGATCATTCAGGATATGGAACTTCTTGAGGGTAGATTCGGAGAGATGGTGATGGAGTCCAACAAAGGAAACGAATTCCGCGTATATGACAGCGTACAGGCGGCCGAGGAGTGGATACTTTCGGCTGCCCATGAATCAGTCATGCGGTTGGGATAGAAAAGATTGAAAATGTAACGATTGACTGTATAGATGGGATTTGAATGAGAGGAGTTTTTCTTGGTATGGATTTAAAGAAAATAGAAAATTTTATTGATAAGCAAAAAGTTTGTTTTATATGTTCTATTGATGATGAAAATTGTCCTAATGTAAAAGCAATGCTAAAACCCCGCAAAAGAATAGGATTAAGAGAGTTTTACTTTTCTACTAATACTTCATCTATGAGAGTAAAACAATATAAAGACCATTCAAGTGCTAGTATTTACTTCTATCACAAAGGATTAATGAAATATGTTGGTGTTATGTTAAAAGGTAAAATGGAAGTCTTATCAGACCAGGAAATTAAAAACATGATTTGGAAAAAGGGCGACACAATGTTTTACAAAAAAGGTGTAACTGACCCAGATTATTGTGTTTTAAAGTTTACCGCTGCAAGTGGCAGATATTATTGCGATTTGAAAACAGAAAATTTTGATATCGGTGATTTTTCTTGATTTTGAATTGATAAAAGGAAATTTTGGACAGAGCATTACAAAAAGCATTTAAAAATCAAGTTGTAACCTATTGTCATCTATGCTAGAATGGTGCGGAGAGTGGTGAGGAAAAGGATATTTTGAAAAGTTTGAGAAGCGGAGAAATTTTATGAGACAAAGTTTTTGGAAAAGATACATAGGAGACAGATCTTTTTACAAAATGGTACTGCTTATTGTGGTACCAATTATTATACAGAATGGCATTACCAACTTTGTCAGTCTGCTGGACAACATTATGGTGGGACAGGTTGGAACGGAGCAGATGAGCGGAGTTGCCATTGTCAATCAGTTTATGACAGTGTTTAATATCTGCATTTTCGGCGGAGTATCCAGCGCAGGAATTTTTACCGCCCAATATTACGGACAGGGAAATCAGGAAGGAATCCGCAATACATTTCGTTTTAAATTTATGATCTGTATGATTCTGGCGGCAGCGGCAATCCTGCTGTTTCTCACCGCTGGGGAGAACTTGATTATGCTCTATCTTCATGAGGGAGCTCAGAGCGGAGATATTGGGAAGACATTGGAATATGGAAAACGATATTTGTCCATTATGATATTCGGAATCGTGCCTTATGCCATTTCTCAGACTTATGCCAGTACCCTGCGTGAAACAGGAGAGACCCTGCTTCCCATGAAGGCAGGAATTTTGGCAGTCTTTGTAAATCTTATAGGAAACTTTTTGCTGATTTTTGGAAATTTTGGTTTTCCGGCCTTGGGAGCTGTGGGAGCTGCCATTGCCACCGATATTGCAAGGGTGGTGGAATGCTTGGTATTGGTTGTCTGGACTTACATTCATAGAAAGGAACATTCCTTTATTATTCAGGCTTATCAAAGTTTTCGGATTCCCAGAGATTTGATAAAGCAGATTATTCAAAAAGGAATTCCCATTATGTTCAATGAGATTGCCTGGTCCACCGGGCAGGCGTTTTTGATGCAGTGTTATTCGATCCGGGGATTGTCTGTGATTGCAGGACTGAATATTTCCAGCACGGTGTCGAATCTGTTTAATGTGGTATTTTTATCTATGGGAAGCGCCATTGCTATTATTGTGGGGCAGTTATTAGGAGCAGAAAAAATGCAAGAAGCCAGGGAGACAGATCGAAAATTATTGTTCTTTTCTGTGACAACCTGTTTGGTGTTTGGAAGTCTGCTGGCAGTGATTGCACCATTTTTCCCGCTGCTCTATCACACGTCAGGAGAAGTTCAGAGTCTTGCAACAAGATTCATTTTAATATCGGCTGGATGTATGCCTTTGTATGCTTTCATGCATGGGTGCTATTTTACCCTGCGGTCCGGTGGAAAGACCTGGATCACAGTGTTGTTTGACAGTGTGTATGTGTGGGTCATTGATATTCCTCTTGCCTATGTGCTGGCAAACTTTACAGGGCTGCCGATTGTACAGGTATATCTGAGCTGTCAGCTGATTGAGACGCTGAAATGTATTTTAGGATATGTGCTGGTAAAAAAAGGAATCTGGCTGCAGAATATTGTAAAAGAGGAAGCGCTATGATCTACACAGGGTATGAACTATTGTGTTTGTTTTTTATTTATAGTTTTCTGGGCTGGTGTCTGGAAGTGGTTTACGCGGCAGTGGGGAGGAAGGAATTTGTAAACAGAGGATTTCTCAATGGAATGCTGTGCCCGGTGTATGGGATTGCTATGGTATTTATGCTGATCTTCATGGAATCCCTGAGAAAAGAATGGCTGTATCTTTTTCTGGGCTGTATGATTGTAGGTACGGTAACAGAGCTTCTGACCGGATTATTGCTGGAAAAAGTATTTCACCTGAAATTGTGGGATTATTCAAAACGGAGATTTCAGGCTGGAGGATATATCTGTGTGGAAACTGCCTTTGTATGGGGAACTCTGGGGATTTTAGTGATAAAGTTGATCAATCCTTTTTTGATGAGAGTTATTTGGATGCTTCCCTATGTGCCGGGATTGATTCTGTTGATTCTGCTTTGTCTGATTCTGGCGGTGGATGTGTTTATGACAGTGAGCGTACTGCTTAAAATGAAGCATCAGAATCAGACCATGTCAGAAATCGCAGAGGGTTTGCATCAGGTTTCCCGTTCTCTGCAGGCCGTGATTGTGCATTTGGTCAACAAACGTATGAAACGCGCCTTTCCTAATTTAGAAAAGAAGGAAGAAGAGACAGAAGAGGAAAGACAGGAATTACTCCAAAAGCAGACAGTATTTGCCTATGGATGCAGTTTTGACAAAATCGTATGGATCTTTTTCTGGGGAGCCTTTTTGGGAGATCTTGTGGAAACAATTTTCTGCCGGATTGTACTGGGAGAATGGATGAGCAGAAGCAGTGTGGTCTACGGGAGCTTCAGCCTGGTATGGGGAATTGGAATTGCAGGAGCAACCATTGTGCTCTATCGTTACCGAAACCGGGAAGACCGGTATCTTTTTTTGGCAGGGACCTTTTTAGGAGGAGCTTACGAATATATCTGTAGTGTTTTTACAGAATTGGCTTTTGGCACAGTGTTTTGGGATTACAGTGAGATACCTTTTAATCTGGGCGGAAGGATTAATCTTTTGTACTGTTTTTTCTGGGGAATTGCAGCCTGGGTATGGATGAAACGATTGTATCCTTTTCTATCAAAATGGATTGAGAAAGTGCCGAAAAAGACAGGGAAGGTTTTGACCCTTATGATCCTTCTGTTTATGATAGGCAATGTGAGTATTTCTGCAGCAGCCCTTGGCCGATATGGAGAACGGGCGCAGGGAATTGCGCCGGAAGGAAAATTGGAAATATGGATTGATCAGGAATTTTCAGATGAACGGATGGAGCAGATCTATCCCAATGCAAAGATGACGGATGAAATACTTGAAAGATCAGATTAGATCCGAAAAATCAGAGAGGACTTTACATAATTATGGAAACAAAAGATTATTTTAAACAGAAAAAAAGAGTGGTGGTAAAAATCGGTTCCGCTGCCCTGCATCATTCCAACACAGGAAGATTAAATCTGGGAAAAGTAGAGCGCCTGGTACGGGAGCTTTGTGATATCCGCAATCGGGGGGCAGATGTGTGTCTGGTAAGTTCCGGAGCCATTGCAGTGGGGCGAAAAGTGATTGGACTGACAGAACCGCCAGATAATATTTCCACGAAACAAGCTTGTGCCGCAGTGGGACAGGCCAGATTGATGATGACGTATCAGAGAATGTTTTCGGAGTATCATCAGACGGCAGGCCAGATTCTTATGACAAAGGGAACTATGTTGGATAATGTTTCCCGGAAAAATGCACAGAATACCTTTGAGGAGTTGTTTCGTCTGGGGATTATTCCGGTGGTAAATGAAAATGATACCATTTCCACCTATGAGATGAATTTTGGCGATAATGATACCCTTTCAGCTTTGGTAGCTTCTCTGGTGGGCGCAGACCTTTTGATTCTGCTGTCGGATATTGACGGATTGTTTACGGATGATCCTCACAAGAATCCAGAGGCCAAATTGATTCGGGTAGTGGATCAATTAGATGAGAGGATTATTTCCATGGCAAAAGGGACTACCGGCAGTGACGTGGGAACTGGAGGGATGGAGACAAAGCTGACAGCAGCTAAAATTGCAACTCTTTCCGGGGTTGATATGATTATTGCAAACGGAGAAAATGTGGGAATTCTTCACGAAATATTTGAGGGAGAGTTTACGGGGACGCTGTTTCGGGAACATCGAGATGAAGATTTTTATATTGCAGATTTTATTGAGAGAAGCCAGGAATAAGAAAACAGCCAAAATAAGTGTGCAAATAGAATAGATAGAAATATTTTTGAAATGGAGGAACTTATGGATCAAAGCAAAATAGACAGAATCAATGTGTTGGCAAGAAAATCAAAAGGGGAAGGTTTGACGGAGGAAGAGAAGAAGGAACAGGATTTGCTGCGGAAAGAGTATATTGCAATCATCAGAAGAAATCTCCGGTCTCAGCTTGACAATATTGACGTGGTGAATCCAGATGGAACCACAGAAAATCTAGGTGAGAAGTATGGAAAGAAAGCAGCAGATTAGAAAAGTATTGAAGCAGAAAAGAGATAGTCTTACAAAAGAGCAGGCACGAAAGCTGTCGGCGGAAATCTGCGGACATATTCAATGCCATCAATGGTTTCAGCAGGCGGAGACAGTTTGTTTTTACTATCCTTTAGGGAAGGAAGCGAACCTTTTATCTCTGGCCGAAAGAGCATTGGCTCAGGGGAAAAAGGCTGCTTTTCCCAAAGTGAATGGAAAAGAGATGGATTTTTATCAGACAGCCTCCCTGAAAGAATTTCAGGAAGGCTGTTTTCATGTGATGGAACCTGTGGGAAAGAGGAAAATATATGAGAAAGATGCCTTAGTGCTGGTGCCAGGTCTTGGGTTTGACACTTTTGGGGGACGTATCGGATATGGAGGCGGATATTATGACCGCTATTTTTCCAGACATCCTCACAGTTATAAGCTGGGGATAAGTTATGCCGGGCAGCTTTTGGAAACTTTGTGCCGTGAACCCCATGATATTCTTATGGATGGAGTAGTTACGGAGGAAGGGGTATTTTTGAGAAAAAAAGAGTTATTGTAGATACCCCTCTTTTATAATATCAGCGACGATTTCTGTGGGAACTTCAAAGGTGACAATTCCCATATAGCCAGGGGCTACCTCATATTCGTCAAAGACAAGTACCAATTTTCCTTTCTCATTGATATAAAAGTTGACGTTGTCGGATATTTCCGTGAAGTTCCATTCAGGAACGTCGCTGTCCACCCAATAAGTTTTATTTTCGTCTGCGTTCATTTGCTCTTTCATCTGCTGTTTGATGTTTTCTGAAATAGGGGTTTTGTAATCGACTCCTTCCTGGAACAGATCTTTTAGGGTAATCATGTCTCCCGTAGATTTATCAATGTGATATATTTTCGTTAATTGAGTACCGCCGGCCATGACAATAGTCTGATGAAAGCCCAGGGAGAATAATTTATCGTTGTCAGTGACAATTTCGTAGTCTAGATTTACAGACTCAGTGCCTTCAGTACCGGCGGCTTTCACATCTGCCTCATAAGCAGCGATGATCTCATTGGTGTAAGACTGGATGGCGTCATTTAGTTTTTCCGTGGATTCCTGAAGCACTGTGCCTTCTTTATCTTTAATCTGGACTTCTGGCACTTTGATGTCAGCCTCCATTTTATTTTCATGGTGCTCATATTCCCGGAAGGTAATTACCTTTACGATAGTGCCAAGAAAAGGAACTTGTTCCATAGCATAGGCAATGGAAGAACTAGAATTTACCAGAATCACCAGAAGCAAAGCGGCGGCAGCGGCTCCTGCGGCGGCAATCCGCAGAGAGAAAAATTTCTGATATCTGCGGTTTTGCAAAGTCTCTGCGGCTAGGTCTTCTTTGGCCTGGGTGATGGTGTCTTCGATTTTTGTCCTCAAGGTTTCAGGAACTTTGATATTTTGATAATCGTTGTTGATATGATTCAAATCATGCTTCATGGCAGAATTCTCCTTCCGTTAAAGTAAGTTTTAATTTTTTCAGGCTGCGGTATAGAATACTTTTGGTTGTATTTAAGTTTTCTTCCAGTATGTCGGCAATTTCCTGGAGCTTTTGATCTTCAAAATAGCGAAGTACAATGACAGCCCGCTCTTTTTCATTTAATACATCTAGTGCGTCAATGGTATCAAAGTCTAAATATACATCTTCTTTGCCATATTCTTCTGGCGCTTCCCAGAATACTTCCCGCTGTCTTTGACGCAGAAGCTCTATGGAAGTGTTGATGACAATACGAAAGATCCAGGTTTTGATATGTGCTTTCTTTTTCAAAGAAGCAGCGTTTTTGATTGCTTTGTAAGCGCTTTCCTGAACAACATCCATGGCATCCGATTCATTTTTCACATAGGTATATGCCAGGCGGTACAGGGCTTCATAAGAGGACAGCAGTTCTTGTTCTACCATCTGCTGTATCTTTGGTGAACTCATGATGATGGTCTCCTTTCACAGTGAAGTCAGCCGGGAAACAGTTACAGTTGAAAGCCAGGCTGGTATAATGTGTATTTTGTTAGTTATAAGTTAGACGGATAAAAGGAGTGGAAAGTTTCAATTAAAAAAAATTTATGGGAATAAGCGCCAGAAAAATCATATCATATTTGGGGGGCAGTTGACTTGTTATAAAGATATGGTACGAAGAGAATGACAAAGGGAGCAAGAATTGTTATACTGGTAAGGAAAAGAAGACAGAGAGTTTGAAAAACTGTAGGAATTCAAAGTCTGTAAAGAAGAGTGTATCAAGTAATCCAGAAAAATTCAGTGAAAAGACGGAGGAAAATATATGAGTATTACATTAGAACAGATTGGCCAGAATGGAAAAAAGGCTGAAATTGTATTGCGTACCTTATCTACCAACCAGAAAAATAAAGCATTGACAACAGCGGCAGATTATCTTATGGCAAATATGAAAATGATATTGGAGGCAAATCACAGAGATGTGGAGCGGGCCAAAGAAAATCAGATGGCTTCCGGGCTGGTGGACCGTCTGCTGCTGACAGAATCAAGAATTGCTCAGATGGCGGAAGGACTGCGGCAGATTGCAGGGTTGGAGGATCCGGTTGGAGAGGTATTGTCTATGAAACAGCGGCCCAATGGATTGTTGATCGGCCAGAAACGGGTGCCTTTAGGCGTGATTGGAATTATCTATGAATCCAGGCCAAATGTGACGGCGGATGCCTTTGGCTTGTGCTTTAAAGCTGGAAACGTGGTGATCTTACGGGGCGGAAAAGATGCGGTGCATTCTAACCATGCTATTACGCTGACATTGCGGGAAGCTCTGGTAAAATGTGATCTTCCAGAGGATAGTATTCAATTGATTACAGACACCAGCCATGAGACGGCAGAGAAGTTTATGAAACTGAATCAATATGTAGATGTATTGATTCCAAGAGGCGGCGCAGGATTGATCCGCACCGTGGTAGAACATGCTGCGGTGCCGGTGATTGAGACGGGGACGGGAAACTGTCATATCTATGTGGATGAAACAGCGGATCTTGATATGGCGGTAGATATTATTTTTAATGCTAAGACACAGCGGATCGGAGTCTGCAATGCCTGCGAATCTTTAGTGGTTCATGAGAAAGTGAAAGATGCGCTTTTGCCGAGACTGGTAGAAAAATTAGAAGAGAAGCAGGTAGAACTGCGGGGAGATGAAGAGAGCCGCCAAGTATGCAGCAGGATTCATCCGGCGGCAGAAGAGGACTGGGGAAAGGAATATCTGGATTATATTTTGTCGGTAAAGGTGGTATCTGACATTGACCAGGCCATTGCTCATATCAATCAATATAATACCGGCCATTCAGAGGCGATTATTACAAAAGATTATGATAATTCCAGAAAGTTTTTAGATCAAGTTGACGCTGCGGCAGTTTACGTCAATGCTTCCACCAGATTTACCGATGGGTTTGAGTTTGGATTCGGGGGAGAAATCGGCATCAGCACTCAGAAACTGCATGCAAGAGGGCCCATGGGATTGAAGGAATTGACTAGTACAAAATATTTGATTTATGGAGACGGGCAGATCAGACCGTAGATGGAACAGTAGATAGGAATAGATAGGAAAGGAAATTTTAGGAGATGGAAGTAACGTTTGAGCAGTTATCAGAATCTCGTATTGATCGAAATCTCTTTCTGCACTTTAATCGTTATCAGGAAGTAAAACGCTGTTGGAGGAAGGAAGATGGTTTTTGGAAGTTAAAGGAAATTTCATTTGTGGAAGAATGGAAGGAGCCAGAGTATGAATTCCTAGTGAAATGTCTGAAAAATACAGTGGATACAGGAGGATATGTGGTTGGATGCTTTCTGGAAGGAAAACTGGTGGGATTTGTCTCAGTAGAAAGTGAATTTTTTGGTTCTAAAAACCAGTATGTTCAGCTCTCCTGCATCCATGTGTCTTATGAGGTTCGCGGAAAAGGAATTGGAAGAAGGCTGTTTCAATGTGCCGGCCTGGCAGGAAAAAAACTAGGAGCGGAGAAATTGTACATATCAGCCCATTCTTCAGAGGAAACTCAGGCTTTCTATTATGGGATGGGATGTGTGGAGGCAGAGGAATATAATAAAAAACTGACGGAAGCAGAACCCTGCGACTGTCAATTAGAGTATGCACTAGAGCGTATTTGAAAAGGTATGGCGTGATATGGAATGCATCAAAATAGGCTGGCACAGATTACAGAAGTTCCATTAGGCAGATAAATATCTGCTTCAGATGGGCTCTGTCAGTTCTGCGCCAGCTTATTTTGTCTATAAAGGTTTCCCTGCCAGGACTTCTTGATAGTCTTTATAATTTTCTGCTAACAGAGCAGGAGTGTCCAGGTCATAGGGACAGTGAGATTTGCACTGATTGCAATGGATACAGTCTTCAATTTTTTTCATTTTTTCCTGAACTTCCGGAGTAAGCTGCAGTTCAGAAGGAGATCGACGCAGAAGCAGAGACATTCTGGCACAATTGTTGATCTCAATTCCTGCAGGACAAGCAGGCATACAGTATCCGCAGCCACGACAGAAGTTTCCGGCCAGTTGTTCTCTATCAGAAGCGATCAGATTAGAGATTTCTGGCGTCATGACAGGAGGATTTTTAATATAGCTTAAAAATTCATCTAGTTCAGATTCCCGCTGAACGCCCCAGATAGGCAGCACATTGTCATACTGTGCCTGGAATGCATAGGCAGCTGCAGCATTGGTGATCAGTCCGCCGGACAGCGCTTTCATAGAAATGAATCCCATATTTTCCTTTTTGCAGCGAGAGACAATTTCCAAATCCTTTTCTGTGGCAAGATAGCAGAAAGGAAACTGCATAGTCTCATATAAACCGCTGTCAATGGCTTCATGAGCAATTTTCAGCCGATGGTTGGTAATACCGATATGGAGAATTTTCCCCTGTTTCTTCGCCTCTTCCATAGCTTCATATAAACCGCTGCCATCTCCTGGTTTGGGACAAAAAGATGGATTGTGAAATTGATAAATGTCAATGTGATCTGTTTGCAGCAAAGTCAGGCTGGTGTGCAGGTCTTTCCAAAAATCTTCCGCATTCTGAGCGCCAGTTTTAGTGGCAATATAAATGTGGTTTCGGATGGAGGAAAGGGCTTTACCGATTTTAGCTTCACTGTCTGTATAGAAGCGGGCAGTATCAAAGAAAGTAATGCCTCCGTCGTATGCTTTTTGTAATAATTTTCCAGCGTCTTCTGTGGAAATACGTTGAATAGGAAGAGCGCCAAATCCATTTTTATTGACGGTAATCCCTGTTTTTCCAAGGGTAACAGTTGTGTTCATTGTCATCTCACCTTTCTTTTTGTATGATAGAACGTTCCCATGTGTCTGATAAGGTATGGGAATAGAATTATGGATGTCTGATAAAATATTCTAGCATGTTAGGCTTGGAAATACAAGTCAATGGAAAAAGAAGAATGGGAATTTGCATTTGAGTCTGGGGATCCTGGAACTGCCGCAAACAAAACAATCCGAAACGCATATATTAATAGAAAAAGAGAAGCGTATGGACAGAGTTAGAAAGATCATAAATGCTGAAAAAGCCTATGAGAAGGGATATTATGGCGAGGAAATCGGGGTTGCTGTTTTAGATACAGGAATCTATCTCCATCCAGATTTTGAACATAGAGTCGTTTGTTTTCGTGATTATGTCAGGGGAAAAAGGGGGCCTTATGATGACAACGGACATGGAACTCACATTGCAGGGATTATTGGAGGAAGCGGAGGAGTTTCAGGGGGAAGATATATGGGAATCGCTCCCCGCTGTCATTTTATTATAATTAAAATATTGGATTATAAAGGGAATGGAAATACGGAACATGTAGTACAGGCAATTGACTGGCTGGTGCAGCATAAGAGAACATATGGGATCAGAATTATAAATATTTCCATTGGAATGGTCTTGCAGGCAGAGAGCAGGGAGCGGGCGCGGATGCTTCAGGCAGTAGAGTATGCCTGGGATCAGGAATTAGTAGTGGTAGCGGCGGCAGGAAATAATGGTCCGGGGAGAAGCAGCATTACAGTGCCGGGAATCAGCCGGAAAGTGATCACAGTAGGTTGTTTTGACGATACCAGAGAGCAGATTGGAAGATCCATGCTCAAACCAGAGTATTCCGGTCAGGGTCCTACGGAACATTGCGTGGTAAAACCGGAATTGGTGCTTCCAGGTACGAATGTAACCAGTTGTTCCATCTATCCTTCCATGTATATGAAAAAGAGCGGGACATCTATGGCAGCCCCCATGGTAAGCGGAAGTATTGCGCTTTTGCTCAGCAAATACCCCTACTTTCTGCCAGCAGATGTAAAACTGCGCTTGTATCAGCGAACGGTAGATTTAGGTCTGCCATTGTCAAAACAGGGCTGGGGAATGGTAGACATTGGAAAATTATTGTGATAGAATATCACCAGCGCATAGCGGCAGTATCTTATAGATCTTGTACTGTTTTCGGAGAAATATATCATGCGCAAGAGGGTGAATTTATATGAAAAAAGTAAAAAAATTTCTATCAGGAAGAGCAACCATTGTGGCGCTTGCAATCTTGGTTCAATTGTATTGGCTGCTGTCATTTTTATACGGTTTCCGTATGCGGTATTCCTTTTTGAATACAATTATCAATATTATTGCGATTTTTGTGGTACTGGTGATCGTAAATAAAAGAAGCAATTTATCCTATAAAATTGCATGGACTGTTGTGATATTGGCAGTTCCCATCATAGGACTTCTGATCTATTTTATTTTTGGACGTTCGGAGTTGACGCGAAAGACCAGAAAGCGGATGGAGGCTGTAAACGCAGAGATAGAATTAGAGCTTCCTGAAAATCAGGAATTGGAAGAGGAATTGCAGAAGCAGAATATGTCCGCTTACCGGCAGTCACGGTATGTGAGGGACTGGGCAGGTTTTCCGGTTTATAGAAATACATCTACAAAATATTATCCTTCTGGAGAGGAAATGTTTCCAGATATACTGGAGGCTTTGGAAGGAGCAGAACATTTCATTTTTATGGAATATTTTATTGTAGAAGAAGGCTATATGTTTGGGAAAATTTTAGAGATTTTGAAACGCAAAGCAGTTCAAGGGGTGGATGTCCGTTTTATCTATGATGATTTTGGCTGCGTAACCACACTTCCGGAAAAATATTATGAACAAATGCAGGGGTGGGGAATTCAGTGTGTGCGGTTTAATCCTCTGTATCCCATTATGTCCGTGATTATGAATAACAGAGATCACAGAAAAATTCTGGTAGCGGATGGTAAAATCGGGTTTACAGGCGGAATCAATCTGGCAGACGAGTATATCAATAAAATTCAGCGGTTTGGCTATTGGAAAGATACTGGAATCCGGCTGGAGGGAGAGGGAGTCTGGAGCTTTACCGTTATGTTCTTAGAAATGTGGAGTTATATCAATAAGACGAAAGAGGAAGATTTGAGCCGGTTTTGGCCCCAGAAATACCAGACCCAGCAGTTTCAGACCGACGGATACGTACAGCCTTATGCGGACAGTCCCTTGGATCATGAGACAGTGGGAGAAAATATTTATATGAATATCATCAACCGGGCCAAGGAGTATGTGTATATTTTTACTCCATACCTGATTCCAGATGATGAAATATTGAAAGCTTTGCAGAATACTGCGAAAAGTGGAGTGGATGTACGGATTATCATGCCTGGAATCCCGGATAAGCAGGTGATATATTGGATCAGCCAGTCTTACTATGAACCGCTGCTTGAATGCGGAGTGAAAATATATCAGTATAATCCGGGATTTCTCCATGCAAAATGTTTTGTATGTGACGATGAGATAGCCACGGTAGGCAGTATTAATATGGATTACCGTAGTCTGTACCTGCATTTTGAATGCGGTGTCTGGATGTACAAGTCAAAGGCAGTACTTCAGGTAAAGCAGGATGTTTTACAGACTATGGCGGATTCGGAGGAGATCAACATTGAATTCTGCCGAAAACGTCCAGCGGCAATCCGCACGCTTCAAAGTGTGATGCGTCTCTTCGCTCCATTGCTATAATATTTTTGGAAAAATTGACAATGATATTGCTCACATATGAAAGTATTTGCGTTAAGGCATGTTACAGCAGAAATTGTTCCAATGTTTTTAGGAAGTAATCTTTGAATAAAGCTTTCTTTACATCCTTTACAAATAGTATATTAACGGAACCAATTTCTTGTTTATTCAGTTTATAGACTACTTTTCCTGCAGCCTGCCCTTTCTTGACAGGAGCCTTGGCAGATTCTGGAAGAACCAGTTCCTTTGTGATTGTGGACAAGTCTGCGCCTGTGACATCCAGATAAGAGAAGTCAGATTCATAAGTCAGAGGAGAGTGATCTTCCGTGCCGCCTTGAATGGAAAGGGGAGGAAGTTTATCTTTATTCTCATCTGTATATACCTGACATTTACCAAAACCGTAATCTAAAAGAGTAGTGGCATCCTGAAAGCGGACTTTGGAATCTGGCGCTGCCATAACAACGGCGATCAATTCCAGGCCATTTTTTTGGGCAGTGGCAGAAACACAGAATTTTGCCTGAGAAGTAGAGCCAGTTTTTAAGCCGGTGGCATATTGATACTGCCGGATCAGTTTATTGGTGTTGGTAAGACCAAATTCCGAAGAACCTCTTTTGGTTACGTGGGTGATATTTTCCATCCAGATGGTACAGTAATTATGTATTTGTGGGTATTTTGTGATTAGTTCCCGTGACATGAGAGCCACATCATAGGCAGTTGTCATATGTCCATCCACATCCAGCCCGCAGCAATTGACAAAGGTAGTGTTTTCCATGCCAAGTCCTTTGGCACGCTGATTCATCTGGTTGACAAATTCCTGTTCGCTTCCCCAGAT
Organism: Lachnospiraceae bacterium; assembly: GCA_022792535.1. Lineage (GTDB taxonomy): Bacteria > Bacillota > Clostridia > Lachnospirales > Lachnospiraceae > Petralouisia. The sequence continues at coordinate 12,079 of JAAWBG010000040.1, read as the reverse complement.
ATGTTCTGCCATGGCCACACAGGCGGCGTATATGTATCGTAGACAGGAAAATTAAGAATTGTTTGAATGTAGAAATGATTTGCTGATTTTATGAAATGATTATAGTCACAATGGTATCAATTCATTTTGCGTTAAGACTTCAATCACTGTTTCCATCTCATCATTCAGCTTATGAATATCTCTTCTAATATCCCTTTCTGAAACTTTTACATCCAGCTGTAAATTATCCAGTTTTTTTATTGTGCGGTCTTGTTTTAATTCTACTATATCCAGACGCTGGTTAACAAAGTCTAACTTATCGTCAAACTGCTGGCTGATAGAAGATAGCTTATCGTCAAACTGCTGGCTGATGGAAGATAGCTTATGGTCGAACTGCTGGCTGATGGAAGCCAGACTGTCATCCAAGCGTTGATTGATAGAAACCAGACTGTCATCCAAGCGTTGATTGATAGAAATCAGGTTATCATTGAACTTGTCATCTAAGCGTTGGCTGATAGAAGCCAGACTGTCATTGAGCTTGTCATCCAATTGCTGGCTGATGGAAGCCAGACTGTCATTGAGCTTGTTATCCAATTGCTGGCTGATGGAAGCCAGACTGTCATTGAGTTTGTCATCCAATTGCTGGCTGATAGAAATCAGGTTATCATTAAGTTTGGTGTCTAAGTGTTCTGTGAGTGATTCGAATTTTTCATTAAACTGTGAATCGAATAGTTGACAGAGCGCTTTTAGATCGTCATTTGTCAATGTCATATTTACCCTCCTGTTCTTATAGTTTTAATATTTTATTGTGGTTGTAAGTATACCACATGGAGGTAGGAAAGTCTATGATATTTTGAATGTATAAATCTAATTATTTTGCCAATACTGATAAAAAAAGAAGGCAGGTGTTAGGATGGATTATATAGATAAAGTATATAATTATATGAAATCTGTTATGGAAAAGAATGGACTTTCTAAGACAGTAGAGGAGATTGCAGAAGAGTTAGGGATATTAGAAGAAGAGGTGGAAGAGGCAGCAAAAAAGTTAAAAGAGGCAGGAAAGATTATGATTACAGATATACCCAAAAAGACTGCCATAGAATTTAAGGATGAGAAGTGAGCCAGTCCAAATTATGGACTGGTTTTTTGATGTTAAGAAAAAGTGCGAAAGTGCAGGACTCGATTGGTGGATTTTTAGATGGGATGTGATTATAATGGGCCTATCAATCAATAAGGAGGAAGCCGGATGAGTTTAGGAAACAATTTATTTCATGCAAGGAAGAAAAGTGGATTTTCCCAGGAGGAGGTTGCTGGGAAATTAGGGGTAAGCAGACAGACGATCTCAAAATGGGAAACAGATGAAACACTGCCGGATATCAGGCAGGCAAAAAGGATGGCCCATTTGTATCAGTTATCATTAGATGATCTGATTGAATTTGATATGGACATCAAAGAAATTGAGCGGGTCATTGAAAATACCAGTGAAGAAAAACAAAAGGAGATTAATTGGACGGAAGTCTGGGGAAAAAAGTATCCAGTTCTGGTCACTTATCAGGAGAAAGTTGATACAAAAAGGTATGCAGATAAGCTACAGGAGCTTTTGAAAAATTTGAGAGAGGAATATGGATATAATGAGATGGACAGTTTGTTAGTGTTAAAAGACATTTTGGGCCACATTCTGAAATAAAAACCTGACACAGGATGTCAGTATTATTCTGTTAAACTTCAAACAGTAACGGTAAGTTTGATTTACAGAAAGGAAAAAATATGGGAAGGCCAACAACGAAAAAAGATCTTATTGAAGCAGCCACAGCAAATTATGAAAAAATGAATAGGTTTATTTCAGGATTGACGGAAAAAGAATTGTCCACTCCTTTTGATTTTTCAAAAGATGAGAAAAAGAAAGAGGCACATTGGAAAAGGGATCAGAATCTCCGGGATATTTTGATTCATCTCTATGAGTGGCATCAGTTGCTTCTGAACTGGGTACAGACAAATCAAGAAGGTGATGAAAAAACCTTTCTTCCACAGCCTTATAATTGGAAGACATATGGAGCCATGAATGTAGAATTTTGGAAAAAGCATCAGAATACGACTTTGGAAGACGCAGAGAAAATGCTTCAAAAGTCACACGGTCAGATTTTAGAATTAGCGGAATCCTTTTCCAACGAAGAACTGTTTTCGAAAGGCGTATATCAGTGGGTGGGAGGAAGCACATTGGGCTCTTATTTTGTCAGTGTTACAGCCAGTCATTACGATTGGGCTTTGAAGAAATTGAAAGCCCACAGGAAAAATTGTCAATGATCCAATGATTCAAACTGCCATTTCACGATTTGGAGGCTGTCGTACAAATTTATTTACTCGTTCAAAAGGTCTTGCGCTGGTGCGGCAAAGGCAGAATACACAAAAATTACTTTGGGAAGCTAGCTTTCCAAAGTAATTTATATTAGTGCGACAGCCCCTTATTTTGTAAAATAAATGAAAATTGTGAATGGGACAAATCTTACCAGGAATAAAATGGAAAAAAGACCTTGGACGAGGGAAGCTTTTGGGAAAAGGTACTGGGAATATAAAAGTAAAGATAGTCTATGGAGAGAAAAGATTTGTTGATTGTATGAAAAATGTGATCAGAAAACGTACCAAAGGGTAGAGGTATCGCTGGGCAAAGGGGAAAAATATGAAGGGGAATCGTGCAGTATTATATTTAAGACTCAGCAAAGAAGATGCTGATAAGGTTAAAAAAGGGGATGACAGTGCAAGTATCAAAAATCAAAGGCTGTTATTGACAGATTATGCCTTGTCCCACCATTTCAAAATTGTTAAGGTGTATGCAGACGATGATGAGAGCGGGCTGTACGATGACCGGCCTGGATTTGAAAAAATGATTATGGATGGAAAATTAGGGGAATTTGATCTTATCATTGCAAAAACCCAATCCAGATTTTCCAGAAATATGGAACACATTGAAAAATATCTGCACCATGACCTTCCTAATCTTGGAATTCGGTTTATCGGGGTGGTGGACGGTGTCGACACAGAACAAGAAGAAAATAAAAAGAGCAGACAGATCAATGGACTGGTAAATGAATGGTACTGTGAAGATTTGTCTAAAAATATCCGCAGTTCTTTGAAAGCAAAAATGAAGAATGGAGAATTTTTGGGAGCTTCCTGTCCCTATGGATATCAAAAAGATCCCAAAAACCACAACCATCTGGTAATTGATGCATATGCGGCGGAAGTGGTGAGAAAGATATATCGACTATATTTATCTGGATATGGAAAGGCAAAGATCGGGTCTATGCTGTCTGCTGAGGGAATTTTGATACCGACTCTGTACAAAAGGAAAGTTTTAGGAGAAAATTATCACAACTCCAAGGAGTTAAAGACAACGAGAACCTGGTCATACCAGACGATCCACACCATATTAAATAATGAGACTTACACGGGGAAGCTGATTCAGAATAAGACAAATACCTTATCTTATAAAGACAAGAAGAAAAAAATCCTGCCGAAAGAACAGTGGATCATTGTGGAAAACACCCATGAGCCGATTATAGAACCAGAAATATTTGAAATGGCACAGAAATTGCAAAATACACGTGCCAGAATGGTTGACTCTGTGGGAGAAAAAGGGATTTTTGCCGGTCTGCTGTATTGTGCAGACTGCAGACATGCCATGGTGCGGAAATACGCAAGACGAGGAGAACGAGGATTTACCGGTTATATCTGCAGAACATATAAGACTCAGGGAAAGCAGTTTTGTACCAGCCACAGCATAGAGGCGGAAGAACTTAAAGAAGCGGTGCTTTTTTCCATAAAAGAGGAGGCAGAAAAAATTCTAAGAAAACAAGACATAGAAGAGCTGGAGAAATTATATCACAACAGCAGACAGAAAGATGATTCTACCCTGCAGTTAGAACATATTCAGCGAAGAATAGAGAAGGCAGAGAGGTGGAAAAGAAAAACATACCACAATTTTATGGAAGAACTGATTTCTGAAAAAGAGTACAGAACTTATGTAATGGAATACGACAGGGAAATCAAAGAATTGCAGGGACAAAAAGATACGATAACAGAGCAGGAGAAGCTGCGGAGAGAGAAAGAGTTACAACAAAAGGAAAGGAACGAGGATTTAAAAAATTATATCCAGATTCAAGAACTGACAAGAGATCTGGTTTTAGAACTGATAGACAGGATAGAGGTGGGAGAAGAGAAGACTGTCACTATTTATTACAAATTTCAGGATACTTGAGATGTAAGGCCTGCGTTATCAAAATGCCTAAAGGATAAATGTCTGCGTTATCAAAGTGCCTAAAGATAAATGTCTACTTTATCAAAATGCCGCACAGGCGTCGTTGGCACTGGCCACAGAGATACATTTCAGCATGGTATCCACAGTCTGGGTCTCTCCGGGTTCTAAAAATACCTGGGAACCGCCCATGCTGGCAGCATGTTCTGATACTGTTACAGTATCCTCCAGGGATATTTTTCCCTCTTCTAATGCGTCAAAGATCAGGATCATGGTCATAATCTTTGTGATACTGGCAGGACGAAGTGAAGTATGAGGATCTTTTTCATAGATCACCTGGCCCGTGGAAGACTCCATTAACACAACCGAAGGGGCAGAGACAGAGACGCCTTCTGCCGGAGGCTGCGCAGTGTCAACTTCTGCATTGGAAAGCAGAAAAGTTTCAAAACTGCAAGATTCCTGTGCAGGCTGTTTTGTAAAAATTTCGCCAGGAAGCAGGGAAGAAAACAGCAGACCGGCGGATAATAAGAGAGATAAGATACAACGCATATCATAACCTCCAACTGTTATAATATTATATAATAGTTTAAGCTGCAGGCTTGTATGATATGCGCCTTTTTGGTATAATCTCCTGAAAACCTCATATAGATAAAGCGGTAAAGTTAAGAAAGGCAGAGATAAGATGAAAGTTTTGATTATCATTCTGGTTTTCCTGTTTTGCTATATTTTGTGGCAGAAATGGGAATTGACCAAATTTCAGGTGACAACCTACCAAATATCTTCTCCCAAAATAAAAGAAAAATCTTCCGTGGCAGTGATCGCAGATCTCCATGGATTTTCTTATGGCAAAAAAAATGAACGTCTGCTGAAACAGATAAAAGATATGAACCCTCAAGCTGTTTTGATTGCAGGAGACATGCTGGTTTCCAGGGACAGTGAGACTTTTCCTGTGGCATTGGAAACGTTACAGAACCTGGTGGAAATCGGGCCGGTATACTACAGTTATGGAAATCATGAAACCAGGCTCCGGAACCCGGAAAAGATCAATCATCCCTTATTTGTGGAATATATGGATCAGGTAAAGGAAGCAGGGGTTACGGTGATGGAAACAGAGAGCAGAGAGATTCCATTGGGAAGAAATTCTGTAATGCTGTCGGCATTAGAGCTGGAACTGGAATATTATGAGAAAGGAACAAATGTTCTTTTGGAGGAAAATTATATGGAACAGCATCTTCCCATGGAGAGACCGGAATTGTTTCAGATTCTTTTGGCTCACAATCCCACTTATGCAGAATCTTATGCAAAATGGGGGGCGGATGTGACATTCTGCGGACACAATCACGGGGGGCTTATTCGGATTCCGGCGATTGGAAGTCTGATTTCTCCACAGCTTACCTGGTTTCCCAAACATGATGCAGGCAGGTTTCAGATAGCGGGAAAAGATGTGATCGTCAGCCGGGGAATGGGAACTCATACCTTTCATATCAGGATTTTCAACCGAGCGGAACTTTTAAAAGTGATATTTTTGCCAGATTTTTCTTGAAAAAAGAAAGAGATACAGGTAAAATAAAAAACGGCGCGGTAAAACATAACATAGTGGGAGGAAGCAATGGATTTGACTGTGAAACTGCAGGTATTTGAGGGTCCTTTGGATCTACTTTTACATCTGTTGGAAAAAAATAAGGTAAATATTTATGATATTCCCATTGTGGAAATTACCAATCAATATATGGAGTATATCAGTGAGATGAAGCGGCAGGATTTGAATATTGTCAGTGAATTTCTGGTAATGGCGGCCACCCTTCTTGATATTAAATCAAAAATGCTGCTTCCCAAGGAAGAACTGGAAGAAGAGGAAGAAGATCCAAGGGCAGAACTGGTACAGAAATTGCTGGAATACAAGATGTACAAATGTATGTCTTATGAATTGAAGGACAGGCAGGTGGACGCCCAGAAAGTGCTGTTTAAAACGCCTACGATACCAGAGGAAGTCCGTCAGTATGAAGAGCCGGTGGATCTGCAGGAATTGATGTCAGAAGTGACGTTAAAGAAGTTGAATGAGATTTTTCGCTCTGTTATGCGCAGGCAGGAAAATAAGATTGACCCGATTCGCTCTAAATTTGGGAAGATTGAGAAAGAAGAAGTGTCCTTGGAAGAACGCATGACATATTTAGAACAGTATGCGCTGACTCATAAAACATTCAGTTTTCGCGGGCTGCTGGAGGCTCAGAGCGGCAAGATGGAAGTGATCGTTACTTTTTTGTCTGTTTTGGAATTGATGAAAGTAGGGAAGATACAGATTGCCCAGGAGCATATTTTTGATGATATTGTGATCTATTCTAGAATAGAGGAAAGCCAGAGATCAGCGTGAGGAAAGATAATTAGGGTGGAGAGATGAATGTGGAGAAATGTGAAGCGGTCATAGAAGGAATCCTGTTTGCAATGGGAGATTCTGTGGAAATATCCAGGCTGGCAGATGTGTTAGAGATCAGCCAGGAGGAAATTCGGGAAATTTTGCAGAAGATGAAACAGCGGTATGAAGGGGAAGACCGGGGCATTGAGATTATGGAGATTGAAGATGCAGTTCAGATGTGTACCAAAAAGGAAATGTACGAATATCTGATTAAGATTGCAAAACAGCCTAAACGTCATGTGCTCACAGACGTATTGCTGGAGACACTTTCGATTATTGCATACAAGCAGCCCATTACAAAATTAGAAATAGAAAAGATCAGAGGAGTATCCTGCTCTCATACAGTCAACAAATTGGTGGAGTATAATCTGGTCTGTGAATTGGGCAGGCTGGATGCACCAGGAAGGCCGCTGCTGTTTGGAACTACAGAAGAATTTTTGAGAAGTTTTGGCGTACAGTCCATAGAAGAACTTCCGGTATTGAATCAGGATCAATTGGAAGAGTTTAAGCAGCAGGCAGAGGAAGAGATGAATGTAAAATTAAATGTCTAGAGCGTGTTTGAAGCCTCAAACACGCTCTGGTCCTCTTTTACGGTGAAACAGCGGATCAATAGCCAAATGCTTCTCCGATCAAAATGATTTTGATTCGGTTTGCAGGCGCGCTTCTTCTGGTGATTACTGTGTGAGAGCAGATACAGTCAGGGCTTAAACAGTCAGAGCAGGAACCTGTGGAAGCGCAGGGGGTTTTGCGTCCCAGATGGTTTGCATTCAGGGGAGACGCAACATTTTTTACACGGGAAACTGCCTCTTCTAAAGAAGGAGCAACCTTGTTCATGCCAGCCATAATGATCACATTTTTGGGACCGTAGATCATGGCGGCTACCCGGTTGCCAGTACCGTCAATGTTAACCAGCTCCCCTTCTGTTGTGATGGCATTGCTGCTCATAAAATAGTAATCAGCATGGAAGGACTGGACGCGGATTTCATCTACTTCTTTCCGTGAAGGCGCTTTGTCCCTGTCTAACAGGGTGATATCTGTCCGCTGCCGCAGAGTGTCTATCATGCCGGAATCTGCCAGCGTTGCAGAGCCGCCGAAAGATACAAGACTGTCGGCAGCTACCATACGATTGGCAAGTTCTACTGCTTCCTGGGCAGTTTTGCAGTAATGGCACTCAAACTGACGTTTTTCTAAATTCTTCATGGTGACTGCCGCAAGATTTTCATAGTAAGTGGGAATAGGGTTCATAAAATCAGCCTCCTTAAAATATCGTTTTTTTTAGATTAGCACAAAATAGAAAAATATGCTATACTTATTAAGTTGTGAATGTTTTCTTAAGATACATTTATGAAATGGTGGATGTTCAAGAGAGAAAGGGGATTTTAAATGGAAAAGAAATTAAAAAAGCTGGTATCTTATTACAAACCATACATGCCCTTGTTTCTTGCTGATATGTTTTTTGCGATTTTAGGCGCAGGGGTGACCTTGGTGATTCCTTTGATTGTGCGTTATATTACAAATCATGTGATCACCATGGAAGCAGGGACGGCTTTAACGCAGATTGCCCGGCTGGGAGTGCTGATGTTAGGCTTGGTGGCAGTAGAGTGCTTCTGTAACTATTTTATTGCAAATTACGGACATGTAATGGGAGCAAAGATTGAATACGATATGCGGGCGGAGATTTTCGGCCATTATCAAAAATTATCATTTTCCTTTTTTAACAATCAGAAAGTGGGGCAGTTAATGTCCAGGATTACCAGTGATCTGTTTGATATCAGTGAACTGCTCCATCATGGGCCGGAAGATCTGGTAATTTCTTTGATTAAAATTATCGGTTCTTTTGTGATCCTGATTAACATTGATGTGAAACTTACCATGATAGCCTTTGCCTTTGTGCCGATTATGCTGTTATATGCTCTCTATTTTAATACCAGAATGAAACGGGCTTTTAAGCGGAACCGGGTGAAGATTGCAGAGATTAACAGTCAGATTGAGGACAACCTTTCTGGCATCCGGGTGGTAAAATCTTTTGCAAACGAGGATGTGGAAAAGGAAAAATTTGAAGAGGGAAACCAGGGATTTTTGGCGGCCAAGAAAAACAGCTATATCTATATGGCAGGTTACCATTCCGGCCTGGGAGCCCTGACCACTCTGATCACCATTGTGGTGCTGGTGGCGGGAGCAGTACTGATCACACATGGACAGGTAAACGTAACGGACCTGATTACATTTCTGCTCTATATCAATACCTTTACAGAGCCTGTGAAGAAACTGATCAATTTTACAGAGCAGTTTCAGAATGGCTATACCGGATATGAGCGCTTTCTGGAAATGATGGCCATTGAGCCGGATATTGCGGATCGTCCTGGCGCTGCGGAGCTTTCCGATGTGAGAGGAGATATTTCCTTTGACGACGTAACTTTTCACTATGAAGAAAATACAGAAACAGTACTGCATCACATTAACCTGGAAGTGGAGGCAGGTTCTTATATGGCTCTGGTGGGCTCTTCCGGCGCTGGAAAGAGTACCCTGTGCAGCTTGATTCCCCGGTTTTATGATGTGTCAGGGGGAGCAGTGCGGATTGATGGAAAAGATATCCGGGACGTAACCTTAAAAAGTCTCCGCAGCCAGATTGGAATCGTGCAGCAGGATGTGTACCTTTTTGTGGGAACCGTACTGGACAATATTCGTTATGGTAAGCCGGATGCTTCAAGAGAAGAGATTATAGAAGCCGCGAAAAATGCCAATGCCCATGAATTTATTATGGCGCTGCCGAATGGTTACGATACGGATATCGGGCAGCGCGGCGTGAAACTTTCCGGCGGGCAGAAGCAGAGATTGTCCATTGCCCGTGTATTTTTGAAAAATCCGCCGATACTTATATTTGACGAGGCAACTTCCGCCCTGGACAATGAAAGTGAAAAAGTGGTACAGGAGTCGTTGGAAAAACTGGCCAAAAACCGTACTACTTTTGTGATTGCCCATCGGCTGTCTACCATTCGAAATGCAGAGAAAATCCTGGTTCTGACAGACAGCGGAATCGAGGAGGAAGGAACGCACAAGGAATTATTGGAGAAAGATGGCATATATGCAAAGCTTTATCAGATGCAGTTTGCCGGATAGGAGATGTATGGAGATATCATTTAAAAAAATTGAACTGGAAGACAGAGAATTAATTGACAGCTATCTGAGCCAGAAAACATATCGAAGCTGTGAATTGATTTTCCCCAATATCTATCTGTGGAGCCGGAAATATCCAACGGATTTTGCAGTTGTGGAGGATACGATGGTATTTCGGGGAACTTTAGAAGATGGAGAACCAAGTCTTACTTTTCCAGCAGGAAAGCCAGAGCAGGCGCATAAAGCCATGGATGTGGTGATTCAATGGTTTCAGGAACAGGGCAAAGAATTGCATATGCACCTGGTACAAGAACAGGAGTTTGAATTGCTGGAATCCTGGTATCCAGGAAAATTTCAGATTGAATATGACAGAGATTCTGCCGATTATGTATATGAGACAGAAAAATTGACCACGTTAGCTGGAAAAAAGCTTCATGGAAAGCGGAATCATATCAATAAGTTTAAGGAAAATCATCCTGACTGGGTCTATGAAAGCATTAATGAGGAAAATGTAGAGGAATGTTTCCAGATGGCTTTGAAATGGCGCAGAGAAGCGGAATGTGATCAGGATGAGGAAAAGCGGGCGGAGATGTGCGTAACCTTAAATGCACTGCGGCTGCTGAAAGAATTGGAATTGAAGGGCGGTCTGCTGCGAACAGAGCCAGAGGGAGAAGTCATTGCATTTACCATAGGAGAGCCTTTGAATCCAGATACCTTTGTGGTGCATATTGAGAAAGCCTTTGCTGAGATCCAGGGAGCTTATCCTATGATCAATCAACAGTTCGTGACTCATGAAGCCCAGGAGTATCAGTATGTAAATCGGGAGGAGGATACAGGAGCAGAGGGGCTGCGCAAAGCGAAATTATCTTACCGTCCTGTATTTCTTGTGGAAAAAGGTACGGTAACGCAGGTTTAGAATGGAGGAAAGAAGGATGACAAAAATTGATATTATTTCAGGATTTTTAGGAGCTGGAAAGACCACATTTATCAAGAAAATGCTGGAGGAAGTTTTCCAGGGAGAAAAGATTGTGCTGATTGAGAATGAATTTGGAGAGATTGGAATTGACGGTGGATTCCTGAAAGATTCCGGCATTGAGATCAGTGAATTAAATTCCGGCTGTATCTGTTGTTCTCTGGTAGGAGATTTCGGAAAAAATCTGCGGGAAGTTATGGAACGTTTTCATCCAGACAGGATTTTGATTGAGCCTTCCGGCGTAGGAAAACTTTCCGATGTGATGAAATCTGTACAGGAAGTGGAAGCGGAAAATGAAGTAAAATTAAATGGACGGATCACTGTTGTGAATACGCCAAAAGCTGCCAAACAGATGAAAGCCTTCGGTGAATTTTTTAACAATCAGATTGAATATGCAACGGTTGTGGTATTGAGCCGGACGCAGAAGATAAAGCCAGAGCAGACAGAGGCAGCGGCAAAGGCCATTCAGGAAAAAAATCCTAAGGCAGCCATTCTTACAACGCCTTGGGATGAAATTGATGGAAAGCAGATTTATAAGTTGATAGAAGAGCAGAAATCTTTGGAAGAAGAATTATTAGAAGAACATAAACATGACCATGGCCGCCATCATGGCCATGGGGAAGACTGCACCTGCGGCTGTCATCATGAGCATGATCACCATGACCACCATTGCCATGACCATCATGAGCATGATCACCATGAGAACGAGCATCATGAGCATGATCACCATGACCACAAGCATGACCATCATGAGCATCATCATGACCACGGCCATCACGAGCATCACCATGAGCATGGAGAAGACTGTACCTGCGGGTGTCATGACCATCACCACCATGATCATCACCATGCGGATGAGATATTTACAAGCTGGGGAAGGGAGACCCCTCATGTATTTGCCAGAGAGACCATTGAACATGCCATGAAAGCCTTCTGCGAGACTGAAGATTATGGAACAATTCTGCGGGCAAAGGGAATGGTTCCCTCAGAGGACGGCACCTGGATCTATTTTGATATGGTAGATGGGGAATATGAGATGCGTACCGGAGAGGCAGACTATACAGGAAGACTCTGTGTGATTGGAACAGAGATACAAGAAGAAAAGTTAGAGGAGTTATTTGGAATATAGGATTAAGGGTTAAAATACGGTGTGCCTGCTCTATATCATAGATTGACGTGCAAACTTTTTGTAAGAATATCATATGGTATAGAGCAGCATTTTTTATCTTATAGGAAATTCCTTTGGATTTCCTATAAGATAAAATAGAATGATCGCACTGCGGCGGAGAGGAAATAAACCGCGGAAGCGGTCCGCCGCAGGCGGAGAATCCTGCTAAGCAGGATTCTT
>JAAWBG010000004.1 GCA_022792535.1 Lachnospiraceae bacterium | reverse complement strand
CTCCTCGGCTTTGTATCATCTGCTTTAAATATATTTTTTATCCTTATCTGATTTCACACTTTTGCCACTTCACAAAATATGAATTGCACATACAGCTTTCCTTCCATCCAGGTACACACAAAAGAACCCTGAATCTAATCTTCTCATCGTTTCAGATTCAAGGCTCTTTTGTATGTATCTTCATGGTACATACACCTTTACCACATGCCCCCGCAGCTTCGGCACTTATGGGTCTTTCCGATCTTTCCGCTGGCCATTCCAAACATTCCTACGGAGATCGCACGGCTCACTCCGCCGATTCGGCCAATGTTACTGCATCCGCAGTAGGGGCAGTGGGGGCCTCGTTCACGGGCTTTTGCCCAGGCTTGCCTCTGAGCTCGTTCTCTATCTTTTCTCTCCATAATGCCATCTCTACGGTCAAACCAGCTTTGGTCAAATTCTGGAGCGCTTTTGATGTATTTCTCGATAAACTCCTCTTCTAATTCCTTTTTAATAAAACTTTTACTCATCCCCCCCAAATATTCTTCTGGTATAGGATAAAGCTCGCTATTACAAATATCACAGTTGCTTCTGGCCTTATCTTCTTCAACAAAAGCAAACACTTTTCTTCCGCATTTCTTACAATAACAAAGTATTTGTTCCATACTTATCACCCCTTAGATTTTTCATCTATTATACCAGACTATACCATTCGTGTCTACACTTTCCGCAGGCTTCCACACCTGCATAACCTAGCGAGATATTCAGAACCATTGACAGTGACGCGGACCGTTGGACTGGTAAGATAAGTGTTTTGGGACACTCTTTTCAATGTTTGGGAACAGATATATCTCAGGCATTTTCAGATTCAAGAGCTGCCAAAGCTTCTGGGGAAAAAGGACGATTCTTTAGCCGCTTGAAAGAGAATCTGGCTGTTTCAAAGATAGGCGGGTATACACGAAATGCACAAAAAGAGATTGTCACCAGGGAAAACATGGAATCTTATACTTTTGCTTCAAGTACAGAAAGTACAGACATGAAATCTGTCATTCCAGCCCAACATTCGGGTACCAAAAGGCACCTTCAAATCTTTCATCGCAAGATGCCACCATGGATCAAAAGCTGTTCCAGGTGTTCTATGCTGTAAGAAGTTCTATGCGTTCTGATTCCAATATTTCATGTTCACGCAACCGGCTGATATTCACCATCCATGGTTCAGATCAGCCTTTCCCCAACGTCCTGTTGGGAAATTGCTGGAAATGAACAGAACGCTGAGAACTTCTAACAGCAGAACAAGTCACAGCCCTTTGATCCATGGTGGCATCTTTCCACGAAACTGCTCTTTGGCCTCCTTTTGTCCCCTCCGCTCTTAGTTGACAGTTCCCTTTATTCTGACCAGATACAATCAGGTACACACAAAAGAACCTTGAATCTAATCTTCTCATCATTTCAGATTCAAGGCTCTTTTGTATGTATCTTCATGGTACATACACCTCATTACCACATGCCCCCGCAGCTTCGGCACTTATGGGTCTTTCCGATCTTCCCGCTGGCCATTCCAAACATTCCTACGGAGATCGCACGGCTCACTCCGCCGATTCGGCCTATGTTACTGCTTCCGCAGTAGGGGCAGTGGGGGCCCTGTTCACGGGCTTTCGCCCAGGCTTGCCTCTGAGCTCGTTCTCTATCTTTTCTCTCCATAATGCCATCTCTACGGTCAAACCAGCTTTGGTCAAATTCTGGAGCGCTTTTAATATATTTCTCAATAAACTCCTCTTCTAATTCCCTTTTTATAAATAGTTTATCGAAAGTATACTTCTCTGGTACAGGATAGAGTTCACTTTGGCAAATATCACATCTACTTTTTCCTTTTCCTTCCTCAACATAATCAAACATTTGTCTTCCACACTTTTTACAGTAACAACGTACTCGTCCCATATTTATCATCCCCTTAAATTTTTTATTTATTATACCAGATTATGCCATCTGCGTCTACACTTTCCGCAGGCTTCCACACCTGCATTTCCTAGTGAGATATTCAGAACTATCGACAGTGACGCAGATCGTTGGACTGGTAAGATAAGTGTCTTGGGACACTCTTTTCAAAGTTTGGGAACAGATATATCTCAAGCATTTTCAGATTCAAGAGCTGCCAAAGCTTCTGGAGAAAAGGGGAGATTTTTCAGCCGATTAAAAGAGAATCTGGCTGTCTCAAAGATAGGTGGATACACACGAAATGCACAAAAAGAAATTGTCACCAGGGAAAACATGGAATCTTATATTCCAACTTTAAGCCCAGAAACAGCAGAAGATACATTAAATGAAATCCAGGCAACTCAGCGAGGTGTCGCTACCAGAACTACCACCTGGGGTAATTTTTTCAATGGCCTGGATGATGGCCAAAAAGAATACATCCCGAAGCTGATCGAGGAAACCGAGGATCTAACTCAGCTTACCGGCAATGACCTGGTTCAGGCCAACAAGAATGCTCAGAAGGCTGTGCTTGATCACAACCAGGCTGTTAAGCAGCACTCTCTTTCTGCCAAAGCTGGCCAGTTTGCCACCCAGGCTTTTTCTATGGCTCTCAATATGGCGGCTTTTGCTGCCATTTCTTTTGGAATTCAATTGATTGCCACTGGTATTGAGAATTTTGTCCACCGGGTAGAGCGCAGCAATGAGGCCATGCGGCAGGCTTCTTCGGATTATAAATCGGCCAAGGAGCGGCTGGCTGACATCAACAAGGAACTGGAAACCAACGGTCAGCGCATGGATGAACTGAAGGCAAAAGGAACGCTCTCTGTTATGGACCAGGAGGAATTGGAGCGGCTCCAGGCTGCCACCAGGGAACTTCTGATTCAGCAGGATATTGAGGAGAGAAAAACGAAGCAAGCCGGACAGGAGACCAACGAGAAGACTCTGGAAGCCTATGACACACAGTATGGCAATATGGAGATTTCCAAAGAAGAGGTCAAAGATAAGCTGGATTTTTCCGAGAGGAATAACACAGCCCCTCAGCCTCTCAATGAAAATGACGTGGCGGGGCAGATCGCATCCTACGTCTGGGCACAGAAAGGCCTGGAGGAAGACCAGAAATCATTCGACGAAGCCAAACGCAGGGGAGAGGATACCTCTCTTCTGGCAGAGGACATTCAGGATGATATTGATGAGGTAGACAGAATCTCCGGCATACTGGATGAGCGTCTGGCGGACATGCAGGAAAAGCGGATGAACCTGGACGAGGGATACCAGAAAGCTCTGGAACATAAAAAGGCAGGGCTTATGTCCACTTCGGACATGGATACCATCTCCGCGGTGGAGGAACTGGACCAGGCCATTTACCTGCTCTATGAATATACGGACCAGGAAGCCTGGAACCAGATGGAAGTCTCTGACATTCTAAACACAAAGGGCCTGGAAAAGACCAAAGAAGAATTGATCGAACTGTTCCAGACTGGAGAGCTGACGCCAGATTCTCTTAAGAATTTTACCAACCTAAATCAGGCCATTGAAGACAGCAGTCTCTTTTTCGATGATGGTTCCGACAAGGCCCATGCCTTCTATGAAGAGATTGCCCGCTGTGCTGAGGAAGCCGGAAAGCTGCAAGAACATATGCCTGTTTCCTCCTACAAGTCTTCTTTAGACCAGGTGCAGGAACTGGCGTCAAAGCTGGCAAAGCTCCAGAACATTTATCAGGATATCCAGGATGGCGGACTCAACTGGTCCTCAGTTTTAGGAAACCAGGATTTCGACGAAATCTTTCAAAGCGCTGGAACAGCTTACGATGAATTTATCAAGACCGTCACTCAGAATCCTGACGACATTGAAGCATGCCAGGCGGCCTTTGACAATCTTGTAACTGCTATGCTTGAAAACGACGACGCGCTGAATCATCTCACGGATGACAACAAAGACGTCGCCATAGCCATCTTGACCCAGAGCGGCGTTTCCAACGCCGCAGAACTGGTTAATGCAAGAACATCTGACAAGCCTGATCCCCCTGTCAACGACGCCCCTTCCCCGAAGCCGGAACAAACCGCCCCGGAGAAGGAAACTCCTACAGCAGACGAAACTCTGGCAGAAAATGCAGACCAGGCTGCAGAAAGTCTGACCGCCGAAGGAGAGGCCGCAAAATCTGCCGCCCAGGACATAAATGATCTTGCCCTCGTCAAAATGGATATGGGATGCCAGGATCTGAATCTCTGGGATAACATTCAGCAGATCACATCCTTGGGAAATGCGGCCAGCACATCCACCTCTCAGATAGCGGATATGAAGAATGCTATGGTAAGTCTCCCTTCCACTGCTTTCGGCGCAGTTTCTGGAAAAGCAGGTTCCGGTTCCCTGGTAAAAGCAGTTTTAAACAAGAAAAAACAGGAGGCGCAGGCTGCCAATGCGCAAAAACCCGGAGGCGCTTCTTCCAATAAGGCGCAATTTTCCTCCCCTCCCAAGACCAATAGCTCTCCTTCTGGTTCTTCCAGAGGCGGTGGCGGCGGTTCCAGGAGCGCGGCTCCCAAAGTAACGGTTCAAACCTTTAACTTTATAGAGACCGCCATCTCCCGGATTGAATCTTCTTTCGACAGGCTGAAGACAAAAGCATCTGAAACCTTCCGCAGTTTTACTTCCCGTACCAGGGAATACGACAAAGCATTGGCCAAACTCTCGGAGGAAGAAACTACCCTTCAGCAGGCAAACAATTCCTATCTGGCCAGGGCAAACAGCGTAGGATTAGAAGAAGCCTGGGCCGCACAGGTGCGCAATGGCAGCATAAACTTAGCGGACGTTACCGACGACGGTCTGAAAGAACGGATTAAAAATTATCAAGACTGGTATGAAAAAGCCTTAAAATGTCAGGAAAAACTGGAAGATCTGAAAAAGACCCAGCGGGAACTGGCTCAAGAAAAGATCGAGCTTCAGGTGAGCAAATATGAAAAAATTCTCTCTAATCTGGAATCTGCCAGCGACATCGCTCAAAACAAAATATCCTTCAAGGAACTCTGGGGCTTCTCTCCCACACAGAAATCTTACGATACGCTGAACAAAAATCTGCGGCAGCAGATCTCCAACACAGTACTGCAGACCGGAAAGTTAAAGGAACTGCAGACGTCCGTCAAAAAGAACTCGGAGGCATGGCGGGAATATCAGAAACGCATTGACGCCAATTACCAGTCTCTCCAAAAGCTCACCAAATCCATGGCTGAGAATTCCATTGCCTCCGCCGCCTTAGCCGGACAGAGCGCCAAAAAGAAAAATGAAAAAAAGGACAGACAGGATGAAAGACTGAATCTGGTAATATCCTCCGCCACTGCTGCCTCTGAAAAAAACAGCAAGATCGGCATAAAAATAGGCAATATTGATTCCCGCCAGGAGAACCTTAAGACAGCTTACCAGAGCGCCAGAAAAAATCGGCAGAAATATGGAAACAAAATCCGAAAAGCCACGAAAAAGCATGTCTCAAAGAATCATCATAAGTTGTTCAAAGACGCCATCGAAAAAGTGAAGAGCAACAAGCGCATCCCGGAAAACATCATCACAAAGATCATAAACACCTTAAACAAGACAACCGGAAAAGAACACCAGGAACTGCGTACTCTGCTCTCCTACTGCAATGATTACAACGCCAACAAAAATGCAGAGGAGGAAAACCGGCTGAATCTGGAGATGTACGCCCTGACTGCCCAGGCCGATAAAAGAAAACTGCGGGAAGAACAGTTGCAAAACACCCTGGAAGGACACCAAAAACGAGCGGACCGAAACACCATTTCTAATGAGGAAACCACCGCCGGCAAAAATCATAACTTAGACGTCCAGATGCGGTTAAACAACGCCAATGTCTCTGCCCAGACAAGCGCCTGGAAAAGCGCAGTGCAAGATAGAAAGACTGCGGCGGGAAAAGCAAAATTTTATACCAGTAAAACCTATCGGAAGCTGAAAAACACGAAATTAAAAAATCGTCTGAAAAAAGCTGTGGACGCCATAAAATCCGGCAAAAAGATCGACAGGGATTCCCTAAAGGCCGTCAAAGAATACTGTCAGAAATACTTAAACAACGACCTGACTTATTACTATAACTGCGAAGCCTACAACGAAGCAGTGGAAAATGAGTTAAGCGCAAAAGAGGCTGAGACTTTTACAAAAGCCGAGGCCTATGCTGAGAATCTTAAAGCCAAACGGGAAAAGGCAGAAAATACCGTTTCCGGCAGAAATACGGAAAACGACCTCTACGCTGCGACCGCTAAGAACCAGACTTCTGCACAGGCTAAAAACCAATATACTGACAAGCAGATTGCCAATATTAACAAAAACCGGCAGACTTACCATCAGGCATACCAGGATTCTCTGAAAGATTTCAATAATGCCAAAAGCGTCGTCCATAAATCTTCCACAAAAGACAAAGGGAAACAAAAGATTATCAACGAGATCAAGTCAAAATATACTGGCAAAAATCTCCTGATACCGGCAGACTATATTGAAAAAGCCTATACCGTATCAGAAGCCTTCGGTCTCGCCTGTGAAAACTACAATGAAGCCTTAAACCACATGGAGGCTGCAAAGGAGACAGCGGATTTCTATGATCAGACCTCACGCACCGATATGGCCGCCCTTGCCCTGGAAAAGCTGGACAACATTGAAAAAGAATACTCCAACAAGCAACAGGCCCACAGCCAGACAGCGGAACAGATCAATCATTCCATAGACATGGCCCAGGCAAAAGGCTATCAGGCAGGAACTCGGTCTTATGAACAGCTGATCCAGAATGAGACTGCCAACTACAATCTCCTCTCACAAAAACGCCAGAAAATGGTGGATTCCCTGAATGAATCCATCAAAAACGGGTCCATTACCATGTACTCTGACGAGTGGTATGAAGCCACAGCAGACATTGACGCTGTGACAAATGCCCTCAACGAATCCGCCCTGTCTGTGGCAGAATTTCAAAAACAAATCCAGCAGATTTCCTGGGACAATTTCGATTATCTCCAGGAACGCATTCAAAGTGTAGCATCAGAGATGGAATTTCTCTTAAATGAATTATCCAGAGAAGAACTATCTGACGACAAGTCTGGAAGCCTGACAGACCAAGGCAGGGCAGCCGCATTTCTTCATGCCTCCGGTTATGAAATTTACCGGCATCAGGCAGAAAGTTATCAGAAAGAACTGACTGCCCTGAGCCAAGAACTGTCAAAAGACCCCTACCGCAAAGACCTGCTAGACCGAAAGGAAGCCCTCTTAAAATCCTATCAGGATGCAGTCAAAGGCGCACAGGACGAAAAATACGCGGTCATAGACTTGTACAAACAGGGGTATGAAGCCCTCTCCCACAAAATCCAGGAACTGATCAGCGATTACGGAGAACTTCTGGACGCAGAAAAGGACGCCTACGATTATCAGAACACCATTGCAGACAAGACAAAATCCATCGCAGACCTGCGCAAACAGATCTCTGCCTATGCAGGAGACAGCTCCGAAGAGACCCGGGCAAAACTTCAGTCTCTGACCATTTCCCTGGAACAGGCGGAAAAAGATCTAAAAGAGACCCAATACAACAAATACATTTCAGACACAAAAGAAATGCTCTCCAGCCTCCAGGAAAATCTCCAAGAAGTCATACAGGAACTGATCAGCTCCCTCTCTGGGAATTTCCAGGAATTGCTGACAGAGATCAGCAAGAATTCCCAATCTGCCGCGGAGACCATCACAGAGGCTATGACTGGTATCGGCTATCTGCCTGGAGAATCATTTTCCAGCCTTTTGAACAATTCTGCCACTGCAGGCGGCGTCAATAGTATCCAGTCTTCCGTCAGCCAGATCGCTGCAGACATTACTTCTCTCTGCGCCCAAATGGCTGCTTATGCCAACCGTACCGCCTCAACTCAGAACTTTACAACTGCAGGAGGAACCGTAAAAGGCAGCCGTCCTTCCTCCCTTCCCACATCCTGGACAGTCCCAGGAACAGCCCAAGAAGTCTCTCTGTCTTCCACGCCCCTGTACACAGGCCAATTGTTAGACAGTCTGAACCTCTCCTCTGCTCCCGCAGCGGCGCCTATGAGCCAGACCGGAAGTACGCAGAATCTCATTCTTGACATTGGAGGCATATCCATGTACGAAGTCAACGACCCAGAAACCTTTGCGAAGAATCTAACAAACGCCATGAACAACAACACCGTCGTCAGAAAAGCGCTGCTGAACTGCACCGTAGAAACTTTATCCAACAGCTACAATTCTCTGAGCGGCCGGAAATTTTTATAATATGAGGAGGTAACCATGTATACCAGCAAAACAAATAAATGGAACACACATTGGTCTCATCAAAAGTCTGCTATCCTAGAACGGAAACTTGACGAACTCCGGGAGGAAAACCATCTGCTGCAGGAAGAACTTTCTTCCTGCAGTCCCGCCCGTGTCAGAGAACAGCTTGCTCAGACGGAAAAACTGGGTCAGGAATACACAGAACTGATTCAGGAACTTTCCTCTCTCAGGCAGCATTATCAAAAGCTGATCCAAGAACTCTCCTCCCTCAGGCAGGATTACCAGCGCCTGACCCAGGAAGCCCTGCAGACCAGAAACCACATAGAAAATCAATCTGGCAGGTCCCGCAAAAGGGGCCTGTCTGCCATAGGAAAGAATCGGGAGGTGCCAAATGTCCAGAATATCATTTGACAGACAGCAGAATATGGAAGTTCCCACGCTTCTTCTGCAAAATAGAATGTTTGATACCATCGGAATGATTCCAAACCCTTCCGACCTCACTTACCGGGAGCGGTTTAACGGCGCTGATGAACTGTCCTTTACGGTTTACAAAGACGAATCCAAAACCCATTCTCTCTGGGATTCTATCACAGACTTCAAGATCATCTATATCCCGGAATTCCGGGAACGGTTCGAGATCACCGTATCCACTGCCTCCCAGCAGACCCACAGCAAACATGTTACGGGAACTTCCCTCTGTGAAGCAGAATTGTCCCAGGTAAAATTATATCATTTAGAAATCAATACGGAGACAGATATTCTAAATCCCTCTTACTTAGAAGAATTTCCCACATTATTTTACCGAGACCCAGAGAGTTTTTCTGCTTACACCTGGAACAAAGAATATACCGTGGAAGAGAAAAAACAGATTCTCCGCCGCTCTTCCCTGCTGCACCGCATTCTGGAAAAAGCAGAACATTATTCCATCGGCCATGTAGACAAATCTCTGGCAGATCTGCAGCGCACATTCAGCTTCTCCGATACAGACCTCTATCAGGCATTGACCGGAGAAATCGCGGAAGAATGCTGCTGCCTCTTTCTCTTTGATTCCATCCACCGGACCATTTCTGCCTATGATCTGTCCCATGTCTGCAAAGCCTGCGGCCATCGGGGCGATTTTTCCCACTGCTGCCCCAAATGTGGCAGCGATAAGATAAAAACCCCCTATGGCCTGGATACCACCATTTTCATTTCCAATGAGAATCTTGCATCGGAAATCTCCTTAGATACGAACCGGGATTCTCTCAAAAACTGCTTCTACGTGGAAGGCGGAGATGAAACCATGACTGCTGCAGTCCGCTCCCTCAACCCCAACGGAAGCAATTACTTTTACCATTTTTCCCAGGACGCCAAGGCAGATATGCCCAAGGAACTGACCGCAGCCATAGAATCTTATGATTCTTTCTACGAATCCTGCTATTCCAAAAAAGAATTTCCTCTGCCCGAAGAAACGGTCACTGCTTACAACCAGACAGTAGCAGAGATCCTCAGACAATTCTCTAAGGAAGATCTTTCTTTCCGGCCTCTGCCTGACAAATTAATCGGTTACGCTTCTGTGACCTCCGCCATCTACGACGTCATTGATTTCTATGAATTTCTGGAAAATTCCATGATGCCCTCCATTCACACAGACGGACTTGGCCTGGAAGAATCCCTTCAGAACATTGTCCAGGGATTTGCCGACGGGTTCACAGACATGAAAGAGGACGGCACATGTTCCAGGTCATTTTCCAACCAGATTGCCCTGCGCAATCCCACAACAGCCGCACAGTTTACGGTGGAAAACGCTATCAAAAAATCTGCTGGGCTGTACTATGGCAGAGCTTACTACGATTTAGAGGTAAAGACCCTCTCTTACCAGCAGGCTTCTGCTTCCTCCCATGGCTCCTGGAGGGGAACATTTGTCCTGACCAGCCTGACAGAAAAGAAGAAAGATTCCGATGCCTTTCTCTCCAAAGAAAGTCTGCCCGTCGCCCTTGCCATTGTCCAGGAAGCTCAATTATTCATCCAGCAATCCATCTACCGCAAGACCGCCGATATGGAAAAAGGCAGATACAGCGCTGTCACCAGCCTCCAGATGGATTTCGATACTTTTCAGGAAAAAGCCGGGCTCTATTCCTTTAGGGAGCTTCACAATCTGAGAGATTCTTTCCAGGACTGTCTCAACATCATCGACAACGCCGAGATTGCAGAAAAATCATTACAGGAACGCTACCATAAGTTCTACTTTGACCGTTTCCACTATTTGGATACCGAAATGCTGCCTAAAAGAGAAATGCAGTTGAAGGCCGCAGCCGCTCTGTACTGCATAGACGCTTCAAAACACAAAGCCTCTGGCATTTTGCATGAGATACACAAGGAGACCAATTCCCTTCTGGATTTTAAGCAATATGTTCAGAATTTTTCGGAAGAACATGGAGCAGATCTGTGGAAAACTTTCTGTTCCTGCCGCCGGGAAACCAGGTATACCAATTCCAACTATATCTCTGAAGGTATGACCAACAAAGAAATTCTCGCCCATGCAGAAAAACTTGTGGAAACTGCCAGAAACGAACTCTACAAAGCCTCCCACCTGCAATACTCCCTCTCCGCCTCTATGAACGACCTGCTGGCATTAGAGGCCTTTCAGCCCCTGGCAGATACATTTTCCTGTGGGAACTGGATCCATCTGTCCGTGGATGGGAACGTCTACAAACTCAGGCTTCTCTCCTATCAGGTGAACTTTAGTAACCTGTCTTCCATTGATGTGGAATTCTCTACCCTGGAAAACATTCCTTCCGGCGTCTCAGACGTAAAATCCATTCTGCAGTCCGCTTCTTCCATGTCTCAGTCCTATTCTGGGGTTATGCACCAGATGGAGCAGGATAGTCAGGCTGCGGAACAGGTCCAAGACTGGCTCACAGAAGGATTGAATGCAGAACAGACGAAACTCGTCAATTCTGACGCCAAAGAAATCGTCATTGACCGGCACGGCATTCTGGCAAGACAGTACGACGACGTCACAGATACTTATGGTAACTGCCAGCTTAAACTATCAGCCAACGGGCTCTACACCACCTGCGACGGATGGGAACACATCCAGACAGGCCTTGGACATATCAGTTATTTTGATCCTGAAAAAAAGGAACTGGTAAAAGATTATGGAATCATAGCCAAATCCGTCGTGGGAAAACTGTTTCTGGGAGAGAATCTTGGCATCTATAACGAAACGGGATCTCTGAAATTCACAGAACAGGGTCTTGAGATCTCCAATGGAACCAACACCTTTCTGGTCAATCCCAATGCAGATGATTCCGCTGGATTTCTGCAGATATACAAAAATAATCAGAAACAATTTTATATTAACAGCAGCGGAGACGTCTGTCTGAACGGAACCATCATCACCAGCAGCAATTTTTCTGTGTCAAACACCGGCACCCTGTCCTGCGTCAACGCTGACATTTCTGGAAAGATCCATGCCTTGGAAGGAACAATCGGAGGTTTCTCCATCGGAGATCATTACCTGGCCAATGGCGCCTCGCTGCCTGGCGCAGATCCAGACAGTGTCTACCTGGGGACAGACGGTATAAGCTGCGGAACTGGTTTTTCCGCATACGCCAATGGAGCGTGCAGCATCCAGGGAGAGATCACCGCCAAAGGCGGCATCACTCTAATGGGAGGAATTTGGAAACAACGCCCTCCCCTGGCTCCTGTTTTTATCCCAGACGCTGTCTCTGCAGAAATCACAACGGGACAAAAAACCTATCATACCTCAGACCTGGGCTTCACAGGTCTCGTCACTGGCATGTATCTAAAAAATAACCTGATCATAGATCGTATCTATACCTCAGACGAAGACCAGACAAATGCTTACTTTGACAACACAGGTCTGTATCTGCAGGCAAAAAATAAGACAGGTTTTGCTCCTGTACTGCAATTTGACGGCAGTATCTGTACCATTGGTGGAAAACGCCCCGACGGTTTTATCCCCTCTGACAATCTGCCGGTAAAAGTAAACGCAAATCTTGGAGATGTAACCATTGATGGAACATTTCAGGGCACAAATCTGGGAACCTCCTCCGCCCCCTGGACACGCCTTTACGCTGATACCCTTACCTTAAAACCTAAAACCCCTCACACTGCCAGCAGAATCAACTGCCTCTGGGCAGACGGCAATACCCACGATGGGCTTACCGTCGGCAGCGACGGTCTCACCACCTCCATCGGGTGGAGCGGAGAATCAAAAACAGAACTGGAAAATGGAACAATCCAGACCAGCCTGCACCCAAGCCTTTTGAAATTAAGAGGACAGACCGTCAAAGTTGCCAATGCCGGCGGCATCACCACTGACTCCGATGAACGTTTCAAAGAAAAGTTAAAAGACCTGGAGGATTACGATCAGGTCTACCTGGATCTTAAGCCCCTGTCTTTCCAATATAAAAACGGAAATTCCAAAAGAAGACATTTCGGTTTCGGCGCCGGCCAAGTCAGAGACAGTCTGGAAAAACATGGATTCACCACACAGGATTTTGCAGGATTCGTCCAGATGAAACAGGACGCTGATGAGATCAAAGATCCCATGGGCCTGATCTACACAGAATTTATCGCGTGGAACACCCACATGATCCAAAAGCTCTACGCCGAAAACGAGATATTAAAAACCAGGATCAAAACATTAGAAGAAAAAATGGAGGTTTAAAACAATGTATTGTATGGACTTTGCGTATGACAAAGAAAAACTTTCTGATTATGGAATGATGCTCTGTAATTTCAATCATTCCAACAGTTTAGAAACCCTTTCTTCCGGTGCAGATATCACCTTTCACCAGATATCTGCCGGGAGGAATCCCAGGTTTCCCCTCTATGCTTCCACCTACGACACTGCATACACCGCTTCCTTTCAGATCTGTAAAAATCCCTGCCTGAATACATCAGGCACTCCCTGGCTCTCTCCCTGGGAAGTATCTGCCCTGCAGAAATGGCTCTGCCGGAAAAACAGATACCACAGATTCAAGATAGACCAGGAAGACTATCAGACACTGTACTGGAAATCTGTATTCAGTGCAAAACAAGTAATGATGAATGGAAAAATCGCAGGCATGGAGCTTACCATGTACACCGACTCCCCTTATGCGTACCGGGACGAAGCCACGCTGGAATTTGAATGCAGAGCCAATGAACCCTTCTCTGTCTACAGCCTCTCTGATGAAGAAGGCTGCCTCTATCCCTGGGTGGAAATTACTTGCCGAGAAATGGAAACCGACGACAGCAGAACAGATACTTTTCTCTTAGAATTGTCCAATACTCTGGATCAAAAGACAACCCAGATCAAGGGCTGCCGAAAAGGCGAAATCCTTACTCTGGACGGAGAGCATTTCACAATCTCATCTTCAGAAAAATCCCACGTTTCCCTTGCCAGGGACTTTAACTACTATTTTCCCAGAATCATCAACACTTACGAAAACAACAAAAACGATTTTACCTTAAACCGGGATTGTACCCTTTTACTGCGGTACTCTCCCGTCTGTAGAATCGGTCTGTAAAATCAAAAGGAGGAAACCACATGAAATTGATCAATAACCTGCCCCAAAAGTTAAACGTACAGACACAGCTTGATCTGCTGGCCAGCGAAATCTCCCAGCTTCAGGCTGACCTGGCTCTTATCAAAGAACAATTAACCATGGATTCCCAGGAATCCCCGGACAATGAAAGGAGAACATCATGAAAGACCAAAATACACAACACATTTCACTGGATTTGAATTTCCCAGAAATCAAATCCGTCAGATGCAAACAGTACAATAAAAACAGCCAGAAACTCATCGTTACCATTACAGAACATGGACAGTCCCTGCCTTTAGACCCGGTTTCCATGAAATGTTATTTTAAAATGATCACTCCCGGCGGCACCCACAAATTCAATGATGAAAATGTAAACATCAACGAGGATGGGACTGTAACCGTAACAATCAAAGAATCCTACTGCCTGTCTGCAGGCACTGCCAAAGGAGAATTAAATATTGTCAATACCCAGGACGAGACCCAGATCTGCACCATGAACTTTAACATGATCATGGAAGGCAGCGTATATCCCAATCATATCATAGAAGACTCAGACGATTTCAGCGCCCTTACCAAAATTCTCACTGAAAATGAAAATCGAAAAAACAGCATGATCTCCTTAGAATCTGATCTCAAAGAAAATGAAATGATTCGTACAGAAAATGAAACGATCCGCATTTCCAACGAAACCTCCCGCATAACCAACGAAAGCAACCGGGAAGGGGCGGAACAGAAGCGAGAGGAAGATTTCTCTCTGGCCATCACAAATGCAGACACTGCCGCCCAGTCTGCCAACACTGCCACTGCCAACGCCAGGCAGGCCGCTCAATCTGCCATTGAGGCTATGAACCGCGCCGCTGCCGCTACGCAGAATGCCAATACCTCCATTGAGGAAATGCGCATCCTGATGGCAAATGACAATATTCTTCATACCGGACAGCTTGGCGCTGCCGGAGGCGTTGCCACACTGGATGAAGAGGGTTTCCTGTCTGCCTCCCAGATTCCAGACAGAACCATTGAATACTATTATGGTTCCCTGGACAAGGAAACCCAGACTTTCATTTCCTCAGAGGGCGACCCTCTTCCTGGAAAAATCAACAAATGTTACATTGATACCCACACAAATATTCCTTATATCTGGAGCGGTACAGAATTTGTGGCAACTGGTTCCAATCTATCCCTTGGCACTACCTCCGCCACAGCTTTTCCCGGCGACAGAGGAGTGTCGCTGGAACAGCGAGTCACCGGAATAGAAGAATATCACAATTCCATCCCCGCCTCCCACATCAGATTCAATAATTCCAACACCCATCTTTCCGGCGCAAACGTACAGGAAGCCATGGAAGATTTGACAGCAACAGCCACACCCCTTCAAAAAGGCCTTCTGTCTGCCGAGGACAAACAGCGGATCGACTCCTATGCAAATATCACAGAGATCCCCATCACACTTTCCGCTTCCTCCTGGACAGGCGCCGAAAGTCCCTACACGCAGACCGTGGCAGTTTCAGAACTCCAGCATTACAATAACTGCAGTGTACAACTGCACCCCGACGCCTCCCCTGATCAGGAAAATGCCCTGCTGAACGCAGACATTGACCTATCCGGTTACTCTGAATCTTCCGGCCTCACTTTTTCCGCCTCTGCCAAACCTTCCATGGACATTCCTATCTTACTCTCTGCCGGAGCAAGCATGAATGTGGTAAGCATCCCAAAATATCTGGAAGAACCTCCCGTGGCAGGCGTAAAAGGCAATTTGGAAACAGAATTCCGCCATGGAATGGTAAACCTCACGCCGGAAAATCTGGGGGCCCTGTCCGCAAAAGGAGATTCTTGGGAAAATACGGTCACTTTTCCCAACGACGAGACACAGAATATCTGGGCTGATATGCCGGATCTGACAAGCGGTGAAACCCACCGTTCCCTTTTCCACAAAATCGCAGTTATGCTGAAAAATGTACGCTGGCTTTATCAGGTTCTGGGCACATCTGATATCACTTCTATCGGAAATGGTACTGTAACGGGAGGATTGAATCAGTTAAAGAGTGATTTAAAAAGTACAGCGTCTAATATTCCATCAAAAACCAGCCAGCTCCAAAATGACAGCGGATTCAAAACTACTGATAACAACACATGGAAAGCAAACACAGCCGCCAGTGAAGGATATGTTACTTCTGGAAATGGCCATGCAAACCAAGTATGGAAAACAGACGCATATGGCAATCCTGGCTGGAGAAATGACAATAACTCTATAACCGGAGTCAAAGGAAATGCTGAAAGCGCTTATAGAACTGGAAATGTAAATCTGACGCCAGCAAATATTGGAGCGGCAGCAAGCAGCCATACACACAGCTATTTACCACTTTCAGGAGGAACACTTACGGGAAGTATAAATGTTTCAGGCGGGAGAGTTGCATCAAAACCTGTATATGACAGCACTACAACTGGAAGTGCCAATCTGGTCATACAGTCAACTGGATGGATGCAGAGACATTCCTCTTCTTCCAGACGCTATAAACATGATATAAAAGATATAGACATAGATTCTATCCATAAACTTTATGATCTTCCAGTCGTCACTTTTAAATATAAGGACGATTACATTGATCAAGAGGACGAACGATACCAAAAAGAAATACCTGGAATTATCGTGGAAGATTTAGAAAAAATACTTCCCATTGCAGTAAACCATGAAAATGGAAAGCCTGAAATGTGGAATAACAATATACTGATTCCCTGTCTATTAAAATTGATTCAAGATCTAAATGAAAGACTGTCTCAATTAGAGAATAAAACGGTATAAATAAACTTTTTGGCCATACAAATAAGGACAGAACCAGCACATTCGATTCTGTCCTTTTTGATTACTTCCAAAATAAAAAAGCCCTGAAAATCCGTACATTACGAAATTTCTAAGACTTCTTTTAGCAGGGGAAGAGGGATTCGAACCCCCGTGAACGGTTTTGGAGACCGCAATACTGCCGCT
>JAAWBG010000039.1 GCA_022792535.1 Lachnospiraceae bacterium | reverse complement strand
GGGTTCGAATCCCCGATGTCTCATGAAAAAGAGAAGCGTAGAAGCTGATTATTCGGAAGGCGCGCTTCTTTTTTGATATCAATGTGCGGATGTGGCGGAACTGGCAGACGCGCTAGACTTAGGATCTAGTGGGAGACCGTGCAGGTTCGATTCCTGTCATCCGCATTTCACAAAGACAGCCGGGATCTTAGATTTGTCAGCAGAATCTAAGATTTCGGTTATTTTTTATCTTATAGGAAAGACCTTGTCCCGCTAAAGCGTGAAAGTATATTCCTATAAGGATTAGGGTGTCAAAGCAAATGAAAATTTTTGACAGGTCTAGTTTGCTATTTAGAAAGAATCTCACAAATGAGATTCTTTTTTCTTGACACAAAAAATTGAAAAACGTATACTAAAATAAAGAAAAATGATGAAAATACCACACGGAAGGGGCGGAAGTGATGGAACAGGTGCAGGACGCATTTCGGAAGGAAGATTTCTACCGATTTGCAGATGTGGCTTTGGAGATTATCATAAGGTTTGACTGGAATGGAAAGATCTTGTATGGCAATGAACAGGCAAGGATGGATCTTGGATATGGCGAGGAATTGACGGGAATTCATTTATCAACGCTGTTTCCGGTAGAACTGCAGCAGGAAAAGTATGAAGATGGTATGCTGCTTGATACCATATCTGCCATGAAAGAAGGCATGATGTACCGTAAGAATGGAACTTGCTTTCCAGTTCGCATGACAACGATTGTGGAAGGAGACCAGAACTTGTTGTTTGCCATCAATGTGGCGAAGAGGATCGAGACAGAACGAAAATTAGTTCGAATGAAGGAAGAGATGGAAGAGACCATCAAAGTGCGGAATGAATTTGTGGCAAATGTAACTCATGAACTGCGCACGCCGGTGAATGGGGTGAGAGGCCATGTAACTAATATGTTGGAGGCGGGCGTTACCTCAGAACAGAGGCGCACGCTGGATATTATTATGCGGTGCTGTGAGAACATGTCTGCCATTATCAATAATATTTTGGATTTTTCAAAGTTAGAGGCTGGAAAGTTTACCCTGGAACAGAAGGAATTTGATTTCTATAAGATGGTAAATCATGCGGTGGAGACCAATATCACGGCAATTAATTCCAAAGGATTACATATTATGGTAAATATAGATAAGACCATACCGGCTTATCTGATTGGAGATGAACTGCGGCTGACTCAGATTCTCAATAATCTGCTGTCCAATGCAGTAAAGTTTACCAGCGTAGGTTATATCAACATAGAAGTGACGAAAACAGTGCAGTTTGATGATGAAATTGAACTATTTTTTGTGGTTTCCGACACAGGAATCGGAGTTTCCCAGGAGGAAAAAGATAAGCTGTTTAAAAGTTTTTCTCAGGTGGACGCTTCTATCACCAGAAAATATGGCGGCACCGGACTGGGACTTTCCATTACCAAACAGTTGGTGGAATTGATGCATGGAAGCATCCATCTGGAAAGTGAAAAGGGAAAGGGAAGCAGTTTTTCCTATTCCGTAAGGCTTCATGTGGCTCAGGACAAAAAAGAAGAGAACCATGTTCGGGAACAGTTTGAGTTTATCAATCAGAATCAGGATATGTCTAAATTTGATAATATCGGAGAGATCTTTCACTATGGAACTCCGGAGAATGTGGAGGAACTTCGGAGCAAAATGGAGAAATTGATTATCTGTATGGAAGTTGGAGCCTGGGATAAGGCGGAAACTTTTTCACATAATATCAAAGCTTTGGTGGAGGAAGCTTCTCAGGATGTGAAGAAGGCGGCCTTCCGTTTGGAAATGAATGTTCGAAAAGAAAAGTACGACAAGGCTTTGGAACAATATAATAATTTGAAAGAACTGTTTGAGGAAAGCATCGGAGGAATATAAGTTATGGAAAAGATGTCGAAACCTGAAAATGTGCCGCAGATTTTGATTGTGGACGATGTAGATGCGAACCTGATGATCCTGGAAAATATTATTTTGGAGATGGGATATCTTCCAAAATGTGCCAGCAGTGCCGGCGAAGCGGCAAAACTGATTGGGGAGGGACTGCCCCAGCTGATTCTTTTGGATGTATTTATGCCGGAAATGGATGGATATGAATTCTGTGAGCGGTTGAAAGAGAATCCCATTACCAGAGATATTCCAATTATTTTTATCTCGGCGGCAGATTCCAGCGAGGATAAGGTAAGGGGATTCAAATTAGGAGCGGTGGATTATATTGGAAAACCCTTTGAGGTGACAGAAGTTACCATGCGGGTGAAAAATCATTTAAAGCTCTATGAGATGCAGCAGGAATTGGAGTTAAGCAACCGGCGTCTGCACAGTGTGATCAGCAGTCAGGCAAGACGAATTGAAGAAGAACAGAAAAATATCCTTTATGCCCTTGCTACTTTAACAGAGGGGAAGGACACGGACACCAAATATCATCTGGATAATGTGGCCTATAACTGCCGGCTGCTGGCTCAGAGTCTGCAGTTTAGTCCGGAATTCTCAGAAGAGGTTTCAGAAAGTTTTATAGATACCATTGAGGTGGCTTCCAGACTTCATGATATTGGAAAGATTCAGACGCCTTATAATATTTTGTTTAAGCCGGGGCCTCTGGAGCCGGAAGAGATGAGTATTGTCAAACGTCATGTGGAACATGGGGCGGCTATTTTGGAGCGAGTGTATGCCAATACGCCGGAAAATAGTTTTCTGCCTATGGCAATTGAGATTGCCAGATATCATCATGCAAGATGGGATGGCACAGGATATCCGGAAGAACTCCGGGGGAAAAATATCCCATTGTCAGCAAGAATTACCATTATTGTGGATATTTATGATACCTTATTAGGAGAGAGATGCTATAAGGAAGCTTACAGCACGGAAGAAAGCCTTAAAATCATTGAAGAAGGCAGCGGAACTTTTTTTGATCCGGAGATTGTAGACGTGTTTTTGAAGGTGAAAAAACAGTTCCATCATGAAGAAGGATAGCGGTAACGGAATTGACAAATAAGGGCGAATATAGTACCATAGATAATGGAATAAAAATCTGATAGAAGTTTATGTGATAGGAGTAAAGGCAATGATTACGGAACAGGAATTTCGTCGGATTGTAGTTTATGTAAAGCAGAAGTATGGAATAGATCTCAATGGAAAACAGATACTGGTAAATGGGAGAATGGAAAATTATCTTCTGCGGAATGGCTACAGCGGATATGATGAGTACATGACGAAAGTGGAAAATAATCCAAAAGGCGAGGAAGCGCGCAATCTGATCAATGTATTGACTACTAATCATACATACTTTATGCGGGAATTTGAACATATGGAGTTTATGCGGAAGATAATTCTTCCCCAGATTAAAGCAAAAGAGGCCGCCCGCAAAGACGTCAGAATCTGGTCAGCAGCTTCTTCTACCGGAGAAGAACCTTATACGATTGCAATGGTGTTAAAAGATTATTTTGGTCTGGAACATAGGATGTGGGACACAAAAGTATTGGCCACGGATCTTTCCACGAAAGTATTAGGGCACGCACAAAAGGGGGTCTATCTGAAAGAGCAGATTGAACCATTGCCGGAAAACTGGAAGAGACATTATTTTAAGAGATTAAATGCAATGGAATATCAGGCAACGCAGGAACTGCGGAATGAAGTGATTTTTCGGCAGTTTAATCTGATGAATCCATTTCCATTCCATAAAAAATTTCATATTGTTTTTATGCGGAATGTAATGATCTACTTTGATGATGCCACGAAGCTGCAGCTTCTTCGGAGAGTTTATGACTTTTTAGAACCAGGAGGGTATTTGTTTATAGGTACAACTGAGTCCATTGACAGAAGAGGGACGAATTTTCAATATGTAGAGCCTTCCATATATCGGAAATAAATATCTTTATAAAAGAAAGCAGGAAAGCAGGATGCGTAAGATCAAAGTGTTAGTGGTAGATGATTCAATGCTGTTTCGTAATCTGTTGGTACAGTGCCTGAGTGAGGACCCGTACATAGAAGTGGTGGCGCAGGCAGGAGATGCTTATGCAGCCAGGGATGCGATTTTAAAGTATCGTCCAGATGTTATGACCCTGGATGTGGAGATGCCTAGGATGGGCGGAATTGAATTTTTAAGAAGACTTCTTCCTCAGTATCCTTTGCCGGTGGTTGTCATCAGTGCAATGGATGAGAAAGTATTTGACGCCATGGAAGCAGGAGCAGTGGATTTTGTCTGTAAGCCCAGTACGGTAGATCGTGATAAAGTAGGGGCTTTTTTAAGAAAAGAACTGGGGACGAAGATAAAGATTGCATCTACCGTAAAAGTAGGAAATATGAAACGGGCAGAAGCGTTTCCGGTAAACCATATGTCTAATTTGAAGACAAATATGGTGATTGCCATTGGAGCCTCCACCGGGGGAACAGAGGCTATTTATGACGTTGTGCGCCATTTCCGCAAAGATATCCCAGGGGTTGTGATTGTACAGCATATGCCGCCGGGATTTACGCAGATGTATGCAAACAGACTGAATAATCAGTGCCAGGTAGTGGTGAAAGAAGCTTCCACCGGGGACCGGGTGCTGCCAGGGCAGGTTCTAATTGCACCGGGAGATAAACAGATGTACCTGGTAAAGGTAAATGGAATGTATCAGGTAGAATGTAAACATGGAGAAAAAGTCAGCGGGCATTGTCCATCGGTAGACGTATTGTTTCAATCTGTGGCAAAAACAGCTAAGAAGGATGCGGTAGGCGTCATACTGACCGGCATGGGCGGCGACGGAGCCAAGGGGCTTTTGGAAATGCGCAAGGCAGGAGCAATTACGATTGGGCAGGATGAAGCCAGCTGTGTGGTATATGGTATGCCAAAAGTTGCTTATGATATTGGAGCAGTCCAGTATCAGACGGAGCTTTCAAATATAGCAAATAAAGTATACAGCGTTTTAAAAGCGACTTAGAAAGGAGAGTAGAGGATATGAAGATTTTACTGGCAGAGGATGATTTCGCAAGCCGCAAATTTATGACGAATTACTTAGAAAAGTATGGGGATTGTGATATTACGGTAGATGGAGAAGAAGCAGTGGATGCATTTTTGATGGCGTTAGAAGATAATGAACCTTATGATTTGATCTGTCTGGATGTTATGATGCCGGTACTGGATGGCTATCAGGCATTGAAGGCAATCCGTGATATTGAGAAAGAACGGGGCATTCAGGGAAATGATGGCGTGAAGATCATTATGACCACTGCGTTGAATGAAGAGAGAAATGTAAAGAAGGCCTTTGAGATGGGATGTACCGTATACTCCGGGAAACCTATTGATCTGGAAAAATTTGAGATGATCTTAAAGAAATTGGAATTGATATGATGACAGAGAAGAAAAAGAATTTAAGAATACAATGGGAAGAAAGGGGGCTAAAAAATGGCAGAAGATTTTAACACAGACAGTATGCTGGATATGTTTTTATATGAAAGTGAACAATTGTTAGGCGATCTTCAGAATACTGTGCTGGAGAAAAAAGATGAAGACAGTTTTGACGAAACCTCCATCAATGAAATTTTCCGTGTCATGCATACAATAAAAGGTTCTTCGGGTATTATGATGTATGAAAATATCACGAAGGTATCCCATAAATTGGAAGATGTATTCTATTATTTAAGAGAGGCCCATCCAGATAATGTTCCCCACCTGGAATTGGTGGATCATGTACTTGATGTAGCGGATTTCATTACAGGGGAATTGGATAAGATCAAAGAGGGAGAGACGCCCGACGGTGATGAGACCAAGATTGTAGATGATATTGATAAGTTTCTGAAAAGAATCAAAAGCGGTATTGAGGAAAAAGGCGAAGAACTGCCGCCGGAGAATACTTATGTAGAACCCAGCCAATTCTATATTGCGCCCACTGGCAGTGAGAGCTATAAATACTATAAAGCTTCTATTTACTATCGAAGTGATACTCAGATGTGCAACATTCGGGCTTATACGGCTGTATATTCTCTAAAAGAAATTACAGACGATATGGAATATATGCCGGATGACATTATCTCCAATGAAGACAGCGGAGCAATTATTCTGGAAGACGGTTTTCATATGCTGATTAAATGTCAGTGTTCCAGTGATGATATCCTGAATGCCATCGGCGATACTTCCGGTATGGAACGTGTGGAGATCAATGACTGTACTCAGCAGGAGTTTGAGATGGGATTCCATGATCATGGACAGGAGCCCATTGTCATTGAAATGGATGATAAGAACAAGGAAGAAAGCGGGAAGAAGGAAGAGAAAAAAGAACCTGCGCCAGGCGATTATGTCATCAAGAATAAGGAGACTGGAAAGGGAAAGAAACTGGCAAAGAATCATCCCAAAGCTTCTCCCAAACAGTCTTATATCAGTGTGAATGTAGAGAAGATGGATGCCCTGATGGATATGATCGGGGAACTTGTAATATCAGAAGCAGTAGTGCTTCAGAATCCGGACCTGAAAGTGGCAGGGTTAGATCTGACCAACTTCCAGAAGGCAGCAGGACAGCTCTCAAAGATTACCACAGAGCTTCAGGATGTGATTATGTCCATGCGTATGATGCCTCTGACCAATACATTCCAGAAAATGAACCGTATTGTGTTCGATGTGTCCAGAAAATTAGGCAAGGACATTGAGCTGGAAGTGATTGGTGAGAATACAGAGGTTGATAAAAATATTATCGAACATATTTCTGATCCTTTGATGCATTTGATCCGAAATTCTGTAGATCATGGAATTGAGGAAAAAGAGGATCGTATTGCCGCAGGTAAGAATCCTAGAGGAAAAATTACACTGGAAGCTAAGAATGAGGGCGGCAAAGTATATATTATTGTAAGAGACGATGGAAAAGGTCTGAACCGGGAAGTTTTATATAATAAAGCCAAGAATAACGGTTTAATCGGCAACCGCCCGATGTCTGATTTTACAGACAAAGAGATTTATCAGTTTATTACCTATGCAGGTTTTTCCACGAAAGAGCAGGTAACAGAATATTCCGGCCGAGGCGTGGGAATGGATGTAGTGGTGAAAAACATTCAGGCTATCGGCGGAAAATTAGAGATTGACAGTATGGAAGGCGCCGGTTCTGAGATGATCATGAAGATTCCGCTGACGTTGGCTATTATCAACGGAATTGTGATGCAGGTGGGGAATTCCACTTTCGTGATTGAGACCAATGCTGTCAAGGAATTTGTGAGAATCAACAAAGATACCATTGTAAGGGAGCCGGATGGCGAGGAATATGTAATGCTCCGAGGCGAGTGTTACCCATTTATCCGACTGAACGAGATGTATCATCTGCCTGGTTCCAACTCGGATATTGAGGAAGGCATTGTGGTAGTATTGGAACATGAAAATAAATATGTCTGTGTATTCATTGATCAGTTGATTGCGGAGCAGGAAATTGTGGTAAAGCCGATTCCTTCTTATATCAAAAAAGTGCAGGGTCTTTCTGGATGTACTCAGCTTGGGGATGGAAGCATTGCATTGATTCTGGATATTGCAGGGTTAATTGCCGGACAGGAAAGGAGTTAAGCAATGGCAGAAGAGTTGATGAACGAAGTGGACGAACTAGAAGAATTGGAAGAAGACGATTCCCAAAAAGGGATGTTCATGACATTTCGTATTGGAGACGAGTGTTACGGAATAGCAATTAATTATGTAAATGAGATTATAGGCACGCAGGCCATCACAGCGGTTCCTGAAGTGGAAGACTATATCAAAGGTCTGATCAATATCCGGGGAAAGATTATTCCAGTCATTGATGTAAAGATACGATTTAAACAGGAGCCATTTGAGTATATGGATCGTACCTGTATCATTGTCATTGATGTAAAAGATACTATGGTAGGGTTGATCGTAGAACAAATTGCAGATGTTATTACCATTGATGAAAAAGATATCATCCCACCTCCATCGTTAAACCAAAACAGTTATGGAAGAGATAAATATGTGACCGGTCTGGTAAGGGTGGCAGATGAAGTGAAGTTATTATTGGACCCGGAAAAACTTATCAGAGACGAAGATCCCAACGCTTTAGAATAGCTGGCAGATCAGAAGAGATAATGGGTGGATAAGCGAAGGAGGATAAGAAGTGATGAAAAATATGAAAATGAGAACACGGTTGTATTTGGGATTTGGTATTATCTTTGTGTTGATTTCAATTATAGGTTTTATCAGCTACAAACTTTTATCAGCGATGGATTCCGAGACGATGATTCAGGAGATAATTGTGTTGGCTGCGACAGTAATAGCGCTGTGTTTCAGTGTATTTCTCTCTTGGTCGATCATGCGGGATATCAGGAAATCTTTGGAGGTTTTAACCAATGCCGCAAGAGAAATCGCAGTTGGAAATGTTAATTTTGCATTAGAGAAGTATAAAGAAGATGAATTTGGCGAAGTAGTAGATGAATTTCAGAAAATTATTGATAATATCAAATACCAGGGCAATATCTCAGAAATGATTGCACGAGGAGATCTGACTGCGGATGTAAAGCCAAAAGGCGAGAAAGATGTGCTGGGCAATGCATTAGACGATATTATTAAAGAGAACAACAGAATGCTTTCTGATATCAGAGAATCTACCATGCAGGTAACAGTAGGAGCAGAGCAGGTATCAGATGCCAGCCAGGCTTTGGCACAAGGTGCAACAGAACAGGCAAGCGCTACCCAGGAGATCACTGCTTCCATGAATGAGATTGCAGAGAGAACCAAGGTAAACACAGAGCAGATCAACGAGGCAAATGATCTGGTAGAAAATATGGGAAAAGAAGCAGTTGTGATCAATGACAGCATGACAGAGATGATGAGCGCTATGACAGATATCAACGAGGCTTCTGAAAATATTTCCAAGATTATCAAGGTGATTGACGATATTGCATTCCAGACCAATATTCTTGCATTGAACGCAGCAGTTGAGGCGGCAAGAGCAGGTGTTCATGGAAAGGGATTTGCAGTTGTGGCAGAGGAAGTAAGAAGCCTTGCAGGCAAAAGTGCTTCTGCAGCCAGTGAGACAGCAGAGATGATCGAAGATTCTATTAATAAAGTAGTACAGGGATCTAAGATTGCAGAAGAGACCAGCGGATCTTTGTCTGAGATCATGAACAAGATTGAACAGGTGGTGGAATTGACTCACAGTATTGCATCTGCCTCCAATGATCAGGCTACTGCAGTAACCCAGATTGATCAGGCAATCAACCAGGTATCTCAGGTAACTCAGACCAATTCTGCAACTAGTGAAGAATGTGCGGCAGCCAGTGAAGAATTATCGAATCAGGCGGCAACACTGCGCAGTCTGGTAGGAAATTACAAGTTGAAAGATAATGGAAGCAGATTCAGTTCTGCACCTGATGCAGATATTTACAGCAAACCAGATGAAAATGAAAAAATAATTTCTCTGGAAGGTGATTTTGGGAAATACTAAGTAGAGAAAGCATCGGTTTTGCAGTTGCAAGGGAAAGAGACGCAATAAGGATGATAAAATACCCCGCAGCTTGTCTGCGGGGTATTTTCGAAAGGAGACAGAATGACACGGAGATTGAGCAGGGTACAGACCATAGCCCTGGGATTTTTACTGATCATTGCGGTTGGAACTATATTATTGATGCTGCCCATAGCTTCCAGAAGCGGAAAGAGTACAAGCTTTTTAAATGCTCTGTTTACAGCTACCAGCAGTACTTGCGTGACTGGGCTGGTGGTAGTGGATACTTACACAAACTGGACTTTATTTGGACAGCTTGTGATCCTGACTCTAATTCAAATCGGCGGTTTGGGATTTATCAGCATCGGCGTGTTTTTTTCCATATTTCTGAAAAGAAAAATTGGCTTGAAGGAACGGAATTTGATTCAGGAAAGTGTCAATACCCTGCAGATTGGCGGTACAGTGCGTTTGGTGAGGAAGATTATTTTCTACAGCGGGACCATCGAGGGAATCGGAGCCCTGCTCTTGATGATAAGATTTGTACCGAGATTTGGATGGATCAAAGGAATCTGGTATGGAATTTTTCATTCTATTTCAGCTTTTTGTAACGCTGGATTTGATCTGATGGGGCAGTATGAACCTTATGCCTCTCTTACGAT
Organism: Lachnospiraceae bacterium; assembly: GCA_022792535.1. Lineage (GTDB taxonomy): Bacteria > Bacillota > Clostridia > Lachnospirales > Lachnospiraceae > Petralouisia. The sequence continues at coordinate 15,057 of JAAWBG010000039.1, read as the reverse complement.
GTACTATGATGACGTGCTGATTAATCTGGTAATTATGGCATTGATTATTGTAGGGGGAATTGGATTTATTGTGTGGGATGATATTTCTGTCCATAAATGGAAAGTGAAAAAATATATGCTGCACACCAAGATTGTCCTTACCGTGACTCTGACTTTGATTCTGGCTGGAAGTGTCTGCTTTTACCTGTTTGAGAGAGAAAATCTCTTGGCAGATATGGATGTGAAAGGGCAGATTCTCTCCTCCGTTTTTGGAGCAGTCACTCCCAGGACGGCAGGATTTAATACGATAGATACTGGAGCGTATACGGAAGCCACAAGACTGTTGACTGTGCTGTTGATGTTTATCGGCGGAAGTCCGGGGTCCACAGCCGGAGGCGTCAAGACAACTACCATGATGGTGATTCTTTTGTATATCTGGTCTAGTCTGAGAAACAAAAAAGGATTGAATATTTTCGGCAGAAGATTAGATGAAGATTCCATCAAGAAAGCAAGTACAGTATTTTTTATCAATTTATTGCTGGCTTCTGCCGCATCACTGCTTATGTGCGGACTTGAAACAGGATTTCCCTTGTCCGATATTTTTATGGAAGTATTTTCGGCCATCGGAACTGTGGGGATTTCTACAGGAATTACGAGGGATATTACGATCTGGTCAAAATATCTTTTGATCTTTTTAATGTACAGCGGAAGAATTGGAAGTATGTCTTTTGCTCTGTCATTTACAGAGAAAAAACAAGGCTCTTTGGTAAAACTGCCCATAGAGCGTATCACGATAGGATAGGAGAAGGAAGAGAACATGAAATCAATCTTGGTAATTGGAATCGGGAGATTTGGAAAACATCTATGTGAGGATCTGGTGAAAAATGGAAATGACGTGATGGCGGTAGATGAAGAAGAAGAGAATCTGGAAGATATTCTTCCCATTGTAACCAGTGCAAAAATAGGAGATTGTACCAAAGAAGAAGTCTTGAAAAGTTTTGGCGTCAGTAATTTCGATATCTGCTTTGTGTGTATCGGCACCAATTTCCAGAGCAGTCTGGAAGTTACCAGTCTTTTGAAAGACTTGGGAGCGCCCTATGTGATCAGTAAGGCTACCAGGGATATTCAAGCAAAGTTTCTGCTGCGGAATGGAGCCGACGAAGTAGTTTACCCGGACCGGGATATTGCCAAACGAATTGCGGTGAAGGTCAGCGCCAATCATGTCTATGACTATTTGGAGATGGGGGAATATTCCATTTACGAAATACAGCCTTTGGAGGAATGGATCGGAAAATCCATTAAGGAGATGAATTTCAGAGTCAGATATAATGCAAATATTTTGGGAATTAAAAAGAATGGAGAGAGCAGCCTGCTGCCAGACGCAGATCATGTGTTCCAGGAAGAGGAGCATTTGATGGTAATTGGAAAGCGAGAGGATATAGATCGGATTTTGAAACGGCTATAAAAGACAGGCGGTAAGGCATATCATAAACAAAAGAAAAAGGGAGAAAAGAGATGTTGCAGTATATTGTAGAATTGGATGGAGAAATTTTACTGTTTATTCAGGAGTTTCTGCGGTTTGAATGGCTGAATCCCATTGTATTGTTTTTGACCAGTTTAGGAGATGGAGGTCTGATCTGGATTGTGCTGGCGGCGCTGCTGCTGACACAGAAAAAGTACCAGAAAGCAGGAGTTTCTATGGCTGTTGCACTTCTGATCGGCCTTTTAATCACAAACGTACTGTTAAAGAATCAAATCTGCCGGCCCAGGCCTTATGCAGCGATACCAGAGCTGCAGTCTTTAACTACTGCCAGCGGATGGTCTTTTCCTTCCGGCCATTCTACCAGTTCCATTGCCGCTGCAGCCGCAATGTTTCCCCGGACGCCTGGCTGGATGGGGGTTTCGGCTCTGATCCTGGCAGTTTTGATCTGCCTGTCCCGTCTGTATGTTGGGGTTCACTATCCCACTGATGTGATCTGCGGGGCATTGGTTGGAGTATTGGCGGCTTTCTGCGCTGGGAAGATCACAGAAAAATTGATGGGAGAAAAAGAGACAGCATAGCATAAGGGAAAGCAGTAGTATAAATAGAAACCAAAAGAACGGATACCAGGATAGAAAAGAGGAAATCATATGCCACAGGGAAATCCAAGACCAGGCGAATTATATTTACATTTTAAACAGAACTTATATCAGATTGTGACGATAGCAGAACATTCAGAAACAGGAGAAACGCTGGTGATTTATCAGGCTTTGTATGGAACTTTTCAAGTTTATGCCAGACCTTTGGAAGAATTTATCAGCCCAGTAGATAGAAAGAAGTATCCAGAGGCTGGGCAGCAGTATAGATTTCAGTTTGTGGATCAGAATTCTGAGATTTTTTCAAAGGCTGCTGATATAGCTGATAAAACAGGAGTGAAAACGAAAATCAAAGGAAAAGCCGCAGCAGACAGAAAGACACCGGAGGAGAAACTGATGGCGTTTTTTGATGCGGATACTATGGATGAGAAATATGAGATTCTCCTGGAGATGAGGGAGGAGATTACAGACCGGATGATCAACAATATGGCGGTAGTACTGGATGTGGTGATTGAGGAGGGGCCTTTGGACCGGAGGTATGAGGAGCTGAAAACCTGCGTCCGAACTTTTCAGAGATATGAGATAAACAGGTAAGGCCTGAGCTTTAGCATTTTCATTTTACAATGTGAAAAGAGAGCTGCACTGACATAAATGATAAAATATAGATTTGTTCAGAAGGTTTCCATTGCAAAGCAATGGGAACAAGATACCTCCAAATTGCACTGGAAAGCTAGCTTTTCGACATAATTTGGGGGTATTCTGTCTTTGCCCCTTTAGGGGCAAGACTTTCTGAGCAAATAATTGGGTTAGTATCGTCTCTTTTGACATTGTAAAATACACAAACTCAAAGTAAAGGAGGTTGCCCCTCCTTTTTTTCTGTGATAAAATATAATCATCGAATAAGATAAATCAAATTGATGTTCAGAAAGGATTCTCAGATATGTTGCTTCTAATTAAAAATGGAACCATAATTAATCCGGGAGATAAGACGGAGGTAAAAGCAGATGTTCTCGTAGAAGATGGCATGATCAAAAAGATTGCACCGAAACAGTCTGTCAAGGCGGATCGTACATTGGATGCGTCAGGATGTTACGTGATGCCTGGTTTTATTGATATGCATGTGCATTTGCGCGATCCGGGAATGGAACATAAAGAGACAGTAGAGACAGGTGTAAAGGCGGCGGTGCATGGAGGTTTTACCACTGTAGTGGCGATGCCTAATACAAAGCCGGCAGTAGATAATGCAGATGTGGTAAATTATGTTCACAATAAAGCTAAAAATATAGGACTTGCCCATGTACTGCAGACTGGGGCTATCACCAAAGGACAAAGAGGAGAGGTTTTATCAGATGTGGAAGGCATGGTGGAGGCAGGTGTTTTAGCTCTAAGCGAGGATGGAAAGTCTGTGATGAACGCTCAGTTGTATCGGGAGGCAATGACCCTTGCTGTAAAATATGATATACCGATTCTTGCCCACTGCGAGGACATCAATCTGGTAAATGGAGGGGTGGTAAATGCAGATGAGCATACAGAAAAAATGTGTTTAAAGGGGATCAGCAATTCTGTGGAAGATGTGATTGTGGCAAGAGATATTTTGCTGGCAAAGGAGACAGGTGCGGCTCTGCATCTGTGCCATTGCTCTACCAAAGACAGTGTAAAAATGATTGAACTGGCGAAAAAGGCGGGAGTCCGTGTGACAGCGGAAGTCTGCCCCCATCATTTTATTCTCACCAGCAATGACATAAAGGAAGACGACGCGAATTATAAGATGAATCCCCCTCTGCGGACAAAGGAAGATGTGGAGGCTCTGAAAAAAGGATTGAAAGAGGATATTATGGATGTGATTGCCACAGATCATGCCCCTCACACTGCCATTGAAAAAGGCGCAGGGCTCAAAAAAGCTCCTTTTGGAATTGTAGGCTTAGAGACAGCGGCGGCCCTGACTATGACAGAACTGGTGGACAAGGGTTATCTTACCATCATGCAGATGGCAGAGAAAATGAGCTATCATCCGGCGAAGATTTTAGGTTTGGAAAAAGGTGTGGTAGAAGAAGGCAAGACGGCGGATCTGGTGGTATTTGACGCCCAAAAGGAATATACCATTGACGTGAATGATTTTTATTCTCAGGGAAAGAACACACCATTTGCAGGAAGAAAAGTAAAAGGAATGGTAATGGCGACAATTGTAGACGGGAAAATTGTATTTGAGAGATAAGAGAGGACAGAGATGATCAACAAATTAGTGACAAAGATTCAAAAGACCCACGCACCTATTGTAGTGGGCTTAGATCCCATGATGGATTATATACCGGAACATATTCAGAAAAAGGCTTTTCAGGAATATGGAGAAACGTTAGAAGGGGCGGCAGAGGCTGTCTGGCAGTATAACAAAGAGATCATTGACCACACCTGGGATCTGATTCCGGCAGTAAAGCCTCAGATTGCCATGTATGAGCAGTTTGGAATACCAGGTCTGACAGCTTTTAAAAAGACCATAGATTACTGTCACAAGAAGGATTTGGTAGTGATTGGAGATGTAAAAAGAGGTGATATCGGCTCTACTTCCGCTGCTTATGCAGCCGGCCATATTGGGACAGTAACAGTGGGAAGCAGATCATACCATCCCCTGGATGAGGATTTTATTACCATCAATCCTTATCTGGGAACCGATGGGGTGAAGCCTTTTGTGGATGTGTGCCGTAGGGAACAGAAGGGGCTTTTTATTCTGGTTAAGACCTCCAATCCTTCCAGCGGAGAATTTCAGGACAGGCTTATTGAGGACAGGCCTTTGTATGAACATGTAGGGGAAAAAGTGGCTCAGTGGGGCGCAGACTGTATGGGGGATTCTTACAGTTATGTAGGAGCAGTGGTAGGAGCAACTTACCCAGAGATGGGAAAGATTTTGAGGAAAATTATGCCGAAAAGTTATATCCTTGTACCAGGCTATGGAGCCCAGGGGGGAAAAGGCGCAGATCTGGTACACTTTTTCAATGAGGATGGATTAGGAGCCATCGTAAACTCTTCCAGAGGAATAATTGCAGCTTATAAACAGGAAGCTTATCAGAAGTTCGGACCAGAACATTTTGGGGAGGCTTCCAGAGCGGCAGTGGAAGATATGGTAAAAGACATTGACGGAGCTTTGCAGGCAGCAAAATAGGAACAGACAGGAAATAAAATGGACAGAAAAATACTGAGATTCAGGGCATAGTTTAGGGAGAAGGTTATGGCAGAAAAGTTTAAAGAACAGGCAGTTATTATTCGGCAGGAAGAGATTTCCTACAGAATTTACAGCATGTGGCTGAAAACAGACAAAATAGCAGGACAGGCAAAACCAGGACAATTTTTATCTATCTATTGTCATGAGGGCAGCAGGCTGCTGCCGCGTCCTATCAGTATCTGTGAGATTGACCGGGCAGATCAGGCAGTCCGTATTGTGTACCGGGTAGTGGGAAAAGGAACGGAAGAGTTATCTGGAATGAGAACGGGAGGAAGCCTGGAAGTGGTGGGACCCTTGGGAAATGGATTTCCCTTAAAAGAGAAAAAAGCATTTTTAATTGGAGGGGGAATTGGGATTCCTCCTATGCTGCAGCTGGCCAAAGAGCTGCAGTGTGAAAAACAGATTGTGCTTGGCTATCGGGATTCTCTGTTTTTACAGAAGGAGTTTAAGAGACAGGGAAACGTATATGTAGCAACGGAAGACGGCAGTTATGGAACCGAAGGGAATGTGTTAGACGCCATTCGGGAAAACGGGCTGGATGGAGAGATTATCTACGCCTGCGGTCCCACTCCTATGCTTCGGGCAGTGAAAGCATATGCTGCTGAGAAAAAAATCGAGTGCTGGCTGTCTTTAGAAGAGCGGATGGCATGCGGAATCGGCGCATGTCTGGCCTGCGTCTGCAGATCCAGGGAAAAAGACAGCCACACCAATGTAAATAACAAGCGGGTCTGCAAAGAAGGTCCGGTATTCCGTGCAGAGGAGGTAGAGTTTTGAAGAACACAAAAGTAAATCTGGCAGGTATTACCTTGAAAAATCCCGTGATGACTGCGTCTGGAACTTTTGGTTCTGGAGCGGAGTATGCGGAGTTTGTGGATCTGAATAAATTAGGGGCTGTGGTGACGAAAGGAGTTGCCAGCGTACCCTGGGAGGGAAATCCCACGCCGAGAATCGCTGAGACATACGGAGGAATGCTCAATGCAGTGGGCCTTCAGAATCCGGGAATTGATCTGTTTGTGGAGCGTGATATTCCATTTTTGACAAAGTATGACACCAGAATTATTGTGAATGTGTGCGGACGCACTACAGAAGATTACTGTGAAGTGGTGAGACGCCTGGCGGATCAGCCGGTGGACATGTTAGAGATCAATATCTCCTGTCCCAATGTGGAAGAAGGAGGACTTGCTTTCGGACAGAATCCTAAAACTGTAGAAAACATCACAAGAGAAGTGAAAAGATATGCAAAGCAGCCGGTGATCATGAAGTTAAGCCCTAATGTCACCGATATTGCTGAGATGGCCAGGGCAGCGGAGGCAGGGGGAGCAGACGCTCTTTCTCTGATCAATACCATTACAGGAATGAAAATAGATGTTTACCGCAGAGCTTTTGTTCTTGCCAATAAGACAGGAGGATTATCCGGGCCGGCCATCCACCCCATTGCAGTGCGGATGGTGTATCAGACTGCTCAGGCGGTTAAGATTCCCATTATCGGTATGGGCGGAATTGCCACGGCAGAAGATGCATTGGAGATGATCCTGGCGGGGGCAACTGCCATTTCAGTGGGGACCGCTAATTTCCACAACCCAGAAGTTACCATGGAGATTGTGAAAGGAATTCAGGATTATATGGAGCAGTATGGCGTGAAAGACATTACAGAGCTGATCGGCGGAGTAAGGTAAAGTGAACTATTGATGGAGATATTGTGTTACAAGAGAGAGGAAAAGGATGATTGAGAATTTTAGATATATGCAGCAGTAACAAAAAAGATTTTCAGCCAATCTGTGATGTAATCGAACTGAAATTAATCAAGCCGGATTATAGTGTGAATATTGAAAAGAAACAGGAACTGTGATAGAATAGGTCAAATCCCCATAGAGCAGATGGGACAGCCAATAAATATTTCGTAGAAAACGGAGGAAGAAAAAGTGGAACAGTATAAACAGGAGTTTATTGAATTTATGGTAGACTGCCAGGTATTGAAGTTTGGCGAATTTATTTTGAAAAGTGGGAGAAAATCTCCGTTTTTTATGAATGCAGGAGCTTATGTGACAGGCGCGCAGCTTCGGAAATTGGGAGAATATTACGCAAAAGCGATTCATGCCAATTATGGGGATGATTTTGATGTATTGTTCGGGCCTGCTTACAAGGGAATTCCGTTGAGTGTTGCCGCCACCATGGCATACAGTGAATTGTATGGAAAAGAGATTCGCTACTGTTCTAACCGTAAGGAGGCAAAAGACCACGGAGATGCAGGAATTTTACTGGGAAGCAGACTGACAGACGGAGATAAGGTTGTGATCATAGAGGATGTGACCACTTCCGGCAAGTCCATGGAAGAGACGGTACCCATTATCCGGGCCCAGGCAGATATTGAGATCAAAGGGCTGATGGTGTCCTTAAACCGCATGGAACGGGGGAAAGGGGAAAAGAGTGCCTTAGAAGAGATCAGAGATCTTTATGGTTTTGAGACAAATGCTATCGTGACCATGGAAGATGTAACAGAATATTTGTATAATAAACCATATAAAGGAAATATATATATTAATGATGAGATGAAAGCAGCCATTGACGGTTATTATGCACAGTATGGAGCAAAATAGGAGAATTGATATGAATAGCAGCGAAAAGGTATATAGGACAATGACGGTAACAGGGGCTGGAAATATTGCGCTGGGGATAGTAGTTTTAGTCAGCGGCATTGCCTGTGGAGTTTTGGCTATCGTCAGCGGGGCAAAGATTCTAAAACGTAAATCAGATATTATATTTTAAAGGTTGGAAAATTGAAAAGTAATCATAAAAAAATACTCCGGATATGCAGTAAAATCATGTTCGGAGTCTATATTATTTGTTTGACATATTTTTTGTTTTTTGCGGAGAGTACCGGACGTACTTTTGAGGGAAGGACTTATCATTACAATCTGGAGCTTTTTAAAGAGATCCGTCGTTTTATTGTATATCGTCATACACTGGGAACCAAGGCGGTCCTTCTAAACCTGCTGGGAAATATCGCGGCTTTTGTGCCCTTTGGATTTTTTCTGCCGGTGCTGTATCCAAAATGCAGGTCTTTTTTCTACACAGTATTTTTCAGTTTTGAATTCAGTTTGATTGTGGAAACCATACAGTTAGTGTCAAAAGTGGGAAGTTTTGATGTAGACGATATGCTGCTGAATACCATAGGAGGGGCCATAGGCTGCCTGCTTTTTTATCTGGTCAGGAAGTTCCTTATAAGGAGAAATTATGAGACGAAAGAAAAAAAACAGTTATAAATTTGCAGGAAAAAAACATTCCAAGAGAGGGAAGATATCGCTGACGCTGGCCCTTGTCTCTGTTTTAGCGGGAATTGGAATGGTCGCATTGTCTATTCAAAAAGGTGGAAATGCAAGTGTCTATATAGGAAGCGCAGGTCTGTTTGCACTTTTGCTGTCTGCCGTATCTTTGATGATCGGCCTTACTAGTTTAAAAGAAGAAAGTTATAAGTTATTTCCCGTTTTGGGAAGCGTCTGTTCTGGTATTACCCTGGCAGGATGGCTGGTAATCTATATGATAGGTTTTTAAAGGGCGTATGAACGACAGGCAATGACATAGGAAAGGATGAAAGGGTATGAGTGCTCAGGAAATATGGCAGCCTTATCGGGAGGAAGTAAAAGAACGGTTTCCTCTGGTAATGGAACGTTTGGAAAAAATAGAGACGGAAGAGACAGTAGATCAGCCTTATCGGGAATATTTCCGCCAGGCGGCTTCTTTTTTGGTGCGCTTGAAAAAGCTGGAAGAAGAGGTTACAGAAGGAAGATGGCAGAAGAAGAGTTTGGAGGAAATGCAGCAGGAGAACAGAGAACTATATGCAGAAGTTCTGCCGGAATCTTATGAACAGAGCTATGGCAATCCTGCCTATGCCGCAGAGAAACTGGGGGAAGAATATGGAAAACTGTTGGGCGCTCTGTATGCTGATATCCGTTCCCTGATTCCCTGCGCCTTTGAGGGGCGGATCTATGATCTTACCATCTTTGGTGAACTTTTGGTGGAGATCTATAATTTATTTGAGCAAGAAGAATTGCCTAAGGAGCGGGAGATCCAGCAGATTTTGTATTGGTTTTTCCATGATTATGGGGAAGTGTTTGCAGAGTTCGGGGTTATGTTTCAAACTATCCCGGAGTTAAATTTTTATCTTCCGATTATTATGGAAAGCGACCTGGAAGACCTGCGCTACTTGTACCGCTATGGGGATTACATCACAGAAAATGAGATTCGGACTGCAGAGTTTTTAAATAAAATGTCTCAGGAAGAGATACAGGCAATGGCAGATACTTATACAGAAGGGTATCGGATTGGATTTGAAGTGACAGGGAAAGACTTGTCCAAAAAGAAATTTGTGGATCTGCGTTATCCCATTGGGTTTGAGCGGATGATGCGGGCGGCAGTGAAAAATTTTGAGAAAATGGGATTACAGCCAGTGGTGCTGCGCAGCGGAGAAATTTCTTTTAATGGAAGAGGAAACGGCCTTCGGGCAGTGTACAGTACGCTGCCCAATCGTCAATATGAGTATGACCACAAGGCAGATCGTGCCATTTATCTGGATAAGGCTTTGGTGGAGCGCAGACTGGAAGCTCTGAAGACAGCCTATGAAGCCAGGAAAAAAGAGGCGGCCTGGTATGCCGGGCCTGCGGTGGTGGAGACCTTTGGTGAAGCTGGATTTGAACCTAAGACCAATCCTTATGCCTGTCAGTTTGACGAGAAACAGCAGAAATTGAATGTATACTATTCTAATATGGCAATGCAGACCACCAATCATTATATCAAAGGAGAGGAGAGAAGCTTTACCATCATTGCATATCCGATCCCAGAGATTGGGCCTAAGTATGAAGAGATTTTTGCAAAGACAGTGGAAGTGAATACGCTGGACTATAAATTATATCAAGATATGCAGCAGAAGCTGATTGATGTGCTGGATCAGGGAGAATTTGTGCATATTACCGGAAAAGGAAAGAACACCACAGATCTGACAGTTGCGTTGTATCCTTTGAAAGACAGCCAGAAAGAGACTGCTTTTGAAAATTGTGTGGCTGATGTGAATATTCCAGTGGGAGAAGTGTTTACCTCTCCGGTCTTAAAGGGAACCAACGGGCGCCTTCATGTCACACAGGTGTATTTAAACGGATTAAAATATCTGGACTTGGAACTGGAATTTGAAGATGGAATGATCAGTGGGTATTCCTGTAAAAATTTTGATACAGAAGAAGAGAATCAAGGATTTTTAAAGGAAAATCTGCTGAAACATCACGATACGCTGCCTTTAGGAGAGTTTGCTATTGGAACCAACACCACTGCTTACCGGATGGGCGTAGACTATCAGATTCAGGATAAACTGCCCATTCTGATTGCAGAGAAAACAGGCCCTCATTTTGCAGTGGGGGATACTTGTTACAGCTGGGCGGAGGATACGTCTGTATTTAATCCAGATGGAAAAGAGATTGTGGCAAGAGATAACGAAATCTCTCTTCTGCGTAAAGAAGACCCCCAGAAGGCCTATTTCAATTGCCATACAGATATCACGATTCCCTATGATGAGCTGGATTGCATCACTGTCCAGAAAAGGGATGGAAGCCAGACAGATGTAATTCGGAATGGAAAATTTGCAGTGCCGGGAACGGAATTATTGAATAAACCTTTGGAAGAATAGATTTTGAAGGAAAAACTAACAGCTGCTTTTGTGAAAAAGTAGCTGTTTCCTTATGGAATAAAATGTGATATTATGTCAAAGGAAGGTAATTAGAATTACGGAGGGAGAAAAATGGAAGAAAAAAAGAACAGAGAACCAGTCAGGGAAATCAAAGTGAAAGTTCGTAAGTACAGCGAGAAACCAGCACGTGATGCGAAGGCAAACCATACGGTGCTTTGGATTATGACCGTGATGGATATTCTGCTTATTTTTGCACTGAGTCTTCAATTTGCAGTGACAGACAGTTCCTATGGAAAACTGGCCTTCGTTCCGATTCTTGTTTTACTGGCAGGTACGGTGACGAGCTGGGTTTTATATTTTAAGGATAAACCAGGCGGGAATTTAAGATATGTTATGCTGGTCAATTATCTGATTGGCTGGGGGTATCTGATGTTTACGGGAGATAATGTGATGATCTGTACCTATGTATTTCCAGTGATGATTGCGTTGATCCTGTATTACGATCGTAAATTTGAAAAGAGAGCATTTATTGCAATTCTTTTGATCATGATTGGGAGAGGGCTGCTGTTGGCGGTAAAAGGAGACTTGATCAAAGATGATATGACTTTTATCAGTATGTTCATTGGAATATTGGTGGTGGTTTCTTATCATGTAACTGCAAGAAATGCAAAGAGCTTTGACCATGATACTATTTGGACCATAAAAGATGAGCAGGCAAAACAGAGCCAGATGATGGAAGATATCTTAAGGATTTCGGAGGAAGTGAAGGCGGAAGTAGAGCAGACAGATGATTTGGTGGAGAATCTGCGGGATTCTTCTCAGGTGGTACATAGCTCTATTCAGGAGATTTCTGTCAGCACGCAGATTACTGCAGAGAGCGTGCAAGAGCAGACAACCATGACTTCCAGGATTCAGGAGGCTATCAATGAAACTGCAGAGAATGCAAAAATAATGGTAGAGGTAGCGGAAGCATCTGCCCATATGGTGGATGAGAGTATGGAACTGATTAACCGTATGCGGGCCAGCGCTAAGACCATCGGAGAGACCAATGATCATGTGGCTTCCTCTATGGCCCAGCTTCAGGAAAAGGCAAATGAGGTACAGCAGATCACAGAAGTTATTTTTGAGGTTTCCAATCAGACCAACCTGCTGGCTTTAAATGCTTCCATTGAGAGCGCAAGAGCAGGAGAAGCCGGAAGAGGATTTGCAGTGGTGGCAGAACAGATCCGGGAATTATCAGAACAGACCAGGAAGTCTACAGAACAGATTGCAGGAATTATCCAGGAGCTGAACATCAATGCCCGAAAGGCAGTGGAAATAGTAGGAAGATCCATAGAGGCCATGAGCCAGCAGAATGAAATGATTGAACATGCTTCTGGAGACTTTATAGCGATTCGTGATCATGTGGAGACATTGACGAAACGCATTTCAGATTTGGATTCTAAGATTGAGAATCTGGTACAGTCAAATGATACCATTATTGAAAGTATCAGCCAGTTATCGGCAACCAGCCAGGAAGTTTCTGCAAGCGCGTTGGAAGCAGAAGAACGAAGCCAGCAGAACCAGACAGAGGCCCAGGAAGCCAAGAAACGTTTGAACAGTGTACAGGAAATCGTACAGGGATTTTCAAAATATCAGGAGTAAGACGGATACCCTTGTGGTAATCAGTGATTAGATTGAAGAGAAAAGGAGAAATATTATGGCAAAAGTAGGAATTGTAATGGGAAGCGACTCAGATCTGCCGGTAATGAGAAAGGCGGCAGATATTTTAGAAGAACTAGGAGTTGCATACGAGATGAAGATTATCTCAGCCCACAGAGAACCGGATGTGTTTTTTGAATATGCCAGGTCTGCAGAAGAAAAAGGATTTAAGGTGATTATTGCAGGAGCAGGAATGGCGGCCCATCTGCCTGGCATGTGCGCAGCAATCTTCCCTATGCCGGTAATCGGCATTCCTATGCACACTACATCTTTAGGGGGACGGGATTCCCTGTACTCTATTGTACAGATGCCTTCTGGCATTCCAGTTGCAACGGTGGCCATCAATGGAGGAGCCAATGCGGGACTTTTGGCTGCAAAGATTCTGGCAACTTCAGATGAAGCTCTGTTAGGACGCTTAAAAGAGTATTCGCAGAAGCTAAAGGAGCAGGTAGAAGCCAAAGACGCCCGTCTGCAGGAAGTAGGATATCAGGATTATTGATTCTGAAAATACAGATGAAAAAGCTTCTGTCGGAAGCAAAAGATAAGAATTATGAAACAGAGGGATAGAGGAGTCCGCAATATTAGGAGGAAAGAGAATGGATTACAAGAATGCAGGTGTAGATATTGAGGCAGGTTACAAGTCTGTGGAGCTGATGAAAAAACATGTGCAGCAGACCATGCGCCCGGAAGTTTTGACAGGTCTGGGAGGATTTTCCGGGGCATTTTCCATGGAAAAATTCAAAAATATGGAAAAACCTACTTTGGTATCGGGAACAGATGGAGTGGGAACCAAACTGAAACTGGCCTTTTTGCTAGACAAGCATGACACCATCGGTATCGACTGTGTGGCAATGTGCGTAAACGATATTGCCTGCGCAGGAGGAGAACCCCTATTTTTCCTGGATTATATTGCCTGCGGCAAAAATTTTCCAGAAAAGATTGCGACTATTGTAAGCGGCGTAGCGGAGGGATGTATGCAGAGCAGCGCGGCGCTGATCGGCGGTGAGACAGCGGAAATGCCAGGTTTTTATCCAGAAGATGAATATGATCTGGCAGGATTTGCAGTGGGCGTTGTAGATGAGAAGGATATTATCACAGGAAAAGAAGTAAAGGCAGGAGATATTCTGATCGGCATGGCAAGTTCTGGCGTACATTCCAATGGATTTTCTCTGGTCCGCAAAATTTTTTCTATGGATGCAGAGACTTTGAATACTTATCATGAAGAATTGGGAAAAACCTTGGGAGAGGCTTTGCTGGCTCCTACCAAAATCTATGTGAAGGCTCTTCGTTCTGTGAAAGAAGCAGGAGTCCGCATCAAAGCCTGCAGCCATATTACCGGCGGCGGTTTTTATGAAAATGTGCCCAGAATGCTGCCGGAAGGAAAACGCGCAGTGATTGAAAAAGACAGTTATGAAGTGCCTGCTATTTTCCGTATGATGGCCAGAGAAGGCAAAGTGGAAGAGCAGATGATGTATAACACTTATAACATGGGAATCGGTATGGTATTGGCAGTAGATCCGGCAGATGCAGATAAGACAGTTCAGGCTATTCAGAGTGCAGGGGAGACTGCCCATGTAATCGGCAAAGTGGAAGAGGGAGAGAAAGGGGTAACGCTATGCTGAGAATAGCAGTCTGTGTCTCTGGAGGAGGTACTAATCTCCAGGCCATCATAGATGGGATTGAAAAAAAGGTGATTCGTAATACTGAGATTGCAGTGGTGATCAGCAATAATCCAGGTGCATATGCCTTAAAGCGGGCGGAAGGTTATGGGATCGAAAGCGTCTGTATTTCCCCCAAACAGTATGCAGATCGTGAAAGTTTTAACCAGGCATTTTTGGAAAAGCTGGACAGTTATCAAGTGGATCTGGTGGTGCTGGCAGGATTTTTGGTGGTACTGCCGGAAGTTATGATAAAAAAGTACCGCAACCGTATCATCAATGTACATCCTTCCTTAATTCCCTCTTTTTGCGGAACAGGATATTATGGGCTGAAAGTCCATGAGGGAGCATTGGCCCGCGGAGTAAAGATTACAGGAGCTACAGTGCATTTTGTAGATGAGGGAACAGATACAGGGCCCATTATTCTGCAGGAGCCAGTGATGGTGGAGCAGGATGATACGCCGGAGATTTTACAGCGCCGGGTGATGGAACAGGCAGAATGGAAGATTCTGCCTAGGGCCATTGACCTGATTGCCAATGGAAAAGTCCGGGTGGAAGATGGAAAAGCACTGGTACAGAATTTAGAGTAGGTAATTGCGAAACGCAATACTTTTCCAAATTTCATGTACCATTCAAAAAATTTGAGTATAAATATTTTCTCATACAAAAGATGAGAAATGCATTTCAGCACCATGGAAGCGAGACTCAAAGAAGCATGAAAGCCTTTGCTGAACATGATTCTTTGTAGTCAG
>JAAWBG010000038.1 GCA_022792535.1 Lachnospiraceae bacterium | reverse complement strand
GTACAGAAATCCATTGCAAACGGAATTGATATTATTCGTATTTTTGACTGTCTGAATGACCTGAGAAACTTACAGACAGCAGTGACAGCAACAAACAAAGAAAAAGGTCATGCACAGGTTGCTCTTTCCTACACATTAGGAGACGCATATACCTTAGAATACTGGACTGATATGGCCAAAAAGATTGAGGAGATGGGAGCAAACTCTATCTGTATCAAAGATATGGCAGGACTTTTGACCCCTTATAAGGCAGAGGAACTGGTGAAATCCCTCAAATCAGCCACCAGCCTTCCAGTTGAGCTTCACACCCATTATACTTCTGGCGTTGCTTCCATGACCTATATGAAAGCAGTAGAGGCAGGCTGTGATATTATCGACACCGCTATGTCTCCGTTTGCACTGGGTACCAGCCAGCCGGCAACAGAAGTTATGGCAGAAGCCTTTAAGGGAACAGAGATGGACCCAGGATTTGACCAGATGCTGTTGAAAGAAATTGCAGATTATTTCAGACCAATGAGAGAAGAAGCTTTAAAGAGCGGTCTGATGAACCCCAAGGTATTGGGCGTGGATATTCAGACTTTGCTGTATCAGGTTCCAGGCGGTATGTTGAGCAACATGGTATCACAGTTGAAGGAACAGAATGCAGAAGACAAATATATGGACGTTTTGGAGGAGATTCCACGAGTAAGAAAAGACTTGGGAGAACCCCCATTGGTTACGCCATCTTCCCAGATCGTAGGTACTCAGGCAGTATTCAACGTACTGATGGGCGAACGCTACAAAGTTGCAACGAAAGAGACCAAAGACGTATTGCTGGGCAAGTATGGACAGACTGTAAAGCCCTTTAACCCAGAAATTATCGACAAAGTATTGGGAGAAGACAAGAAAAATGCCATTACCTGTCGATATGCGGATCTGTTAGAGCCTGAACTTCATAAGATTGAAGAAGAGATGAAACAGTGGAAACAGCAGGATGAAGACGTATTGTCCTATGCACTGTTCCCCCAGGTTGCTACAGAGTTCTTCAAATATAGAGAAGCACAGCAGACCAAGGTGGATGCTGCAGTGGCGGATACCGAGAATGGAGCTTATCCAGTATAAAACAGAATATATGAGTTCATTTGATGATCTCACTTAAGGTAGAAGATTCCTCCTGTCAGTTTGAAACCTACGGGAGGAATCTTCTAAATATCTATTGTATGGTAAACGACAAAAATAATTGTTGTTTACCATAGACCCTCCGGGGGATGCGCACGATTTTTGAAAGGAAATTCTGCGTTAAAACGCAGCAAAAATCGACGCATTTATTTGAAAATCGAGGAAAATGAAATGGGCGGCGCAAATGGATTATTGAATCGGATCAATGAACGGTATGGAAGCCTAAGCAAGGGACAAAGGCTTCTTGCTGCATACATTACAGATAACTATGACAAAGCGGTTTTTCTGACAGCAGCCAGATTAGGCCAGACAGTAGGAGTCAGTGAGTCCACTGTGGTCCGCTTTGCCACCCATTTGGGATACAAAGGCTACCCGGAATTTCAGAAGGCTTTAGCGGAGCTGGTTCAGGGAAAACTTCATGCAGTCCATCGGATGGAAGATGTCTATGGACAGATCACCCAGTCTGAAATTTTAGAGACTGTGCTGAAGTCAGATATGGAACGGATTAAAAATACCTTAGAAAAAATTGATGAACATGCTTTTGATCTGGCGGTGGATATTATTTTGAATGCCAGACATATTTATGTGCTGGGAATCAGGAGCTGCGCTCCTCTGGCGGAATTTCTTGCCTTTTATTTGAATATGATGTTTGACGACGTCCGTCTGCTGCATACCAGCAATTCCAGTGAACTGTTGGAACAGATGATGCGGATCAATGAAGAGGATGTCATGATCGGAATTAGTTTTCCAAGATATTCCATGCGGACCTTAAAGGCGATGGAGCTTGCAAACAATCGGAACGCCAAGGTGATTACGCTGACGGATACGGTACATTCTCCGATGAATCTCTATTCCTCCTGTAATTTGATCGCCAGAAGCGATATGTCTTCTTTCATAGATTCTCTTTCGGCTCCTATGAGCGTGATCAACGCATTGATTATGGCGGTCTGTGTAAAACGTCAGGGAGATGTGATAAAAAATTTGGAGCTGCTGGAACAAGTATGGGAAGAATACCAAGTATATGGAAATGATGAGATTGATTATATTGGAGATGCTGTGAAAATGCGCTATCGTGGAACAGAAACAGAGGATCAGAAAGAGAGATAGAGAGATGAGCAGAGTAATTGTGGTTGGCGGCGGAGCGGCAGGCATGATGGCGGCGGTCCAGGCCGGTTTTTGTGGACATCAAGTTCAATTGCTGGAAAAAAATGAGAAGCTGGGCAAAAAAATTTATATTACTGGCAAAGGCAGGTGCAATCTGACCAACAATTGCGACATTGAAGAATTGTTTAAGCAGGTATTGCGCAATCGTAAATTTTTATACAGCGCATTTTATAGTTTCAGCAATGACCAGGTCATTGATTTTTTTGAATCTTGGGGGCTTGCCACAAAGACAGAACGAGGCGGACGGGTATTTCCAGAGTCAGACCACTCTTCCGATGTGATACGGGCGCTGCAGCGGGCGCTGGAGCAGGCAGATGTGGAGATATGCCTTCATACAGAGGTAAAGGAGCTTTTGACAAAGCCAGAGCAGGAAGATTCTGAGGGACCAGGAAGCCAGCGGAACCTGGAAGAGCAGAAGAAAAAGATCAGGGGAGTCAGACTGGCAGATGGAGAGATTCTTTTGGCAGACGCAGTGATCATTGCCACTGGAGGATGTTCTTATGGGTCTACCGGTTCCACAGGAGATGGATATGATTTTGCGAAAAAGGCTGGTCATAAGATAATTCAGCCGAGGCCCTCTCTGGTGCCTTTTGAGACAGGGGAATCTTTTGTAAAAGAATTGCAGGGCCTGTCTTTACGAAATGTTGCCCTGCGCATTCGAAAAGAAAAGAAAGTTCTGTTTGAAGATTTCGGAGAAATGCTATTTACCCATTATGGCGTCAGCGGGCCTCTGATCTTAAGCGCCAGCGGGCTGATCAATGATTTCCTGGATCAGATGCCTCTGTCTGTGGAACTGGATCTGAAACCAGCGTTGACCATAGAGCAGTTGGACAAGCGGATTTTACGGGATTTTGAAGAGAATCAAAACCGGCAGTTTAAAAATGCCCTGCAAAAACTGTTTCCATCTAAACTGATTCCGGTTATGGTGGCTTTAAGCGGAATTTCCCCAGATAAAAAAGTAAATGAGATTACCAGAGAAGAGCGAAAATCATTTACGGCATTGATCAAAGGGTTTCCCATGACCGTTACCGGGTTTCGGGATTTTAACGAGGCCATTATTACAAGAGGCGGCGTTAAAGTCAGCGAAATCAATCCCTCCACCATGGAGTCTAAATTGGTACAGGGACTGTATTTTGCCGGGGAAGTGCTGGATCTGGACGCCATGACCGGAGGATTTAATCTACAGATTGCCTGGTCTACCGGATATTTGGCGGGAAACAATATTTCTGAAAAATAAAAATGTTAAAAATTGGGAATCATAGAGAAAAAGAAAAAATTAAATTCAAATTTAAATTTAATAGAATCGGAGGAATAGAATGGCATTCAATATTGCAATTGACGGCCCGGCAGGAGCGGGAAAAAGCACCATTGCTAAAAAAGCGGCGGAAGCATTGTCCTATATTTATGTAGATACAGGCGCTATGTATCGGGCAATGGCCCTGTTTTTTCTGCGGGAAGGGATTCAGCCGGAAGATACAGAAAAGATACAAAGAGCCTGTGAAAAGATAAGGGTAACCTTGTCCAATGAGAAGGGAGAGCAGCAGGTCTTTTTGAACGGGGAAAATGTGAACGGACAGATCCGAAGAGAAGAGGTTGGGAATATGGCTTCAGCCACCAGCAGCTACAGGGAAGTTCGGGAAAAACTGACCCAGCTTCAGCGGGAGATGGCTCGCACCACAGACTTGATTATGGATGGAAGAGATATCGGAACTTGCGTTCTGCCCAAAGCTCAGGTGAAAATCTATCTGACAGCTAGCGTGGAAACAAGAGGCAGACGCAGATTTTTGGAACTGCAGGAAAAAGGAGAGGACTGCGATCTGGAAAAAATCTGTGAAGATATCCGAAAAAGAGATGAGCAGGATATGAACCGGGAAATTGCTCCTTTGCGTCAGGCAGAAGATGCAGTGCTGATTGACAGCTCTGAGATGACCATTCAGGAAGTGGTGGACAAGATTCTAGAATTGGTGCAAAAGGCCGCTGTTTGAAGAATTTTTGAAAAGAGAAATTTCGAGAAAGAGAAATTGAAAAAGAAAAGAGATAGAATAGAAATGAAAGTAATTCTTGCAAAAAGCGCTGGATTCTGTTTCGGTGTAAAACGTGCGGTAGACACAGTATACGAGCAGATTGGACAAAAAAAAGGACAGATCTATACGTATGGGCCTATTATACACAATGAAGAGGTAGTTCACGATCTGACAGAAAAGGGTGTCCGTGTGGTGGAGACAGAAGAAGGATTACGAGACTGTCAAAATGGAACCGTAATCATTCGCTCCCATGGTGTAGGCAGGAAAATCTACCATCTGCTGGAAAAAGAAGGAATCCCCTATGTAGACGCCACCTGCCCCTTTGTGAAAAAAATACATCAGATTGTGGAACGATACAGCAGCGAGGGCTGCCATGTGGTAATTGTAGGAAATAACGTTCATCCAGAGGTGGAAGGGATCAAAGGATGGAGCAATAATATAGAAGAGACTACGGTGATTTCCACCAGAGAAGAAGCGGAAAATTTTGTGTTAAAGGGAAAAAAAAGGGTGTGTATCGTCTCACAGACGACATTTAACAACAAGAAATTTAAAGAACTAGTTGAAATTATTGAAAAAAAAGGTTATGATATAAATGTTTTAAATACGATTTGCAATGC
>JAAWBG010000101.1 GCA_022792535.1 Lachnospiraceae bacterium | reverse complement strand
TACATTTGGTAAGTTTGAAATGCATTTTTACCTAAAATACTTATCAAATCTTAGGAACGATTAAACCATGATTGCCAATCGTTCTTTTTTCTTTACATATAAAAAATATTTTATAAAAAAATAAATTGACCATTAAAGATACAGTTTGATATAATAAAGTTAGTTAAGATAATATGAATAAAAAAATATAGATTTGAAATAATATTTAATAGAGTCTTATAACTAAATAAAAGAGGAGTGGAAAAATATGGATAATATGGATTATGAATCAAGAATGGAATTAGAAAGAAAGAAAAAAAGTAAAACACAATTGATATCATTACTGTTTGTAATTGTAATTTTATTAGGTGGTATGTATTTTTATACAGATTGGAAGAAAGGACCATCTCAGTTTGAAAAAAAAGCAAAAGCACTTTGGGATAGTGTAATGGATATTTATGAGGCTGAAAAAATAATGGAACCTGAAGATAAAACATATACTTTTCCTGATAAATCTATTACAAATTTTACAGAAAGTACTTTAAAAGGGGGAGTAATTAACTTATATAGTAACGGTAATGTTGAGTTTGCGATATATGATAGCAAATGGTGTGCTACTAAATCTAAAACAAGTGGACAAATAAATGTTGTAGAGTATGAAGAAGGAAAATGTGTGATAAGATAGAAGAGAACTGATTGTTCTTTTTTTTAATATTAGTGTGTAAATAGGAAATAGAGTGATAACAATAAAAATCTATTTCTTTTTTTATGAAAAATTACTTTTTTGCTTCATAAATCAAGGCAAATGCTTGATTTATATAAAAAGATATAATAAAATGAATTTAGAAGTATTTTGATGAAGCCTAATATTAAATAGAATATTTTGTTCTAAAAATTAAAAAAAAGATGAGGAGTTGTAGTATGATAAGCCATATTGAAGTTATATTAATTATATCAGTTATATTTTTTATATTTATTTTATTTTATAGTATTGTTTGTTTTTATTTTGAAAAGCATGAAGAGGAATTAGAACAAAAGAGAAAAGAGAAACTTATTATTTTATTTGAAGAAAGAGAAAAAGCAAATCCAGTTCAAAAACAAAAAATAAACAAACAAATATTAACAAAATTAAAACAGTTACCTTATCTTTATATTTTTGGAGAAGTATTAGAAAAAAATGATGTTTTAATAGAAGGAACAATTGGAAAAGCTGTATCAAAAAACAGTTATAATCCTTTATTTTCTTCTCTTGCTTTAATGTATGAAAAAAAAGATAATGTGGCTAAAGCATATTATGCTTATATTTTAAGTTTTATAAAACCCAAAACAAAGCAAGTAAGAGAATTTTTGAAAAATTGTATCTTATCAGATTCTATTTATTGTGTAGATAATGCCTTACTTGCCTATAGTTCCCTTGGTGATGTTGATATTATGATAGAAGCTTATTTAATGATGTCGAAAAAAAATATATATTATGATAATAGATTAGTAGTAGAAGAACTAGCTAATTTTGCAGGTTCAAAAGAAAAATTGTGTAAAAAATTATATCAAAATTTTGATAAATTTAATGAACAATTAAGAATTGGATTTTTAAAATTTTTTAGACAATGTCGTTATGATATTAGAAAAGAATTATTTGAAGAATTAAAAATTAAAGGATTGGAAAAAGAAGTAGAAATAGAAATGATTCGTTATTTTTCTAAAATATCGTATGAAGAAGTTGCTTCTCTTTTATTAGAAAAGCTAGAAAATAATTATTATAATGATTTTGAATATGATGTTGTTATGATACAAACTTTAGCAAATTATCCAAGCGATAAAACGATAAAAGTACTTAAAAATGCACTTAGTAGTTATAATTATCATGTTAGATATAATGCAGGAAAGAGTTTATCACGTATGACAAATTTGACAAAAATCACAGGTTTAACAGATCCATTTGCCAAAGATATGATAGAAGCTTTTATAAGTCAGGAAGTGTAAAAAATGAATAT
>JAAWBG010000089.1 GCA_022792535.1 Lachnospiraceae bacterium | reverse complement strand
CTAGACCTATTGCCATAAAAGAAAGAACTATTTTAATAAATTCATTTTTTTGGCTGTCTCATATTTATTATAATATTTTTTGTTGTTTCACCTGAGCTAAAACGGATGATAAACTATTTTACCGCTGTTCTAAAATCAACCGAATCGCAGTTCGTTTTTCACCTTCCACTTCAATATCAGCAAACGCCGGAATACAAATCAAATCAATACCTGCCGGCGCCAAAAAGCCTCTTGAGATGGCAATCGCTTTCACTGCCTGGTTAATCGCCCCGGCACCGATTGCCTGAATTTCCGCTGACCCTTTCTCTCTCACCACTTCTGCTACCGCTCCTGCCACGGAATTCGGCACAGATTTAGACGAGACTTTTAGAATTTCCATGATAAATCCCTCCATCGTACACAGGATTTCTTTTTCCTGCCTGTCATATTTCCGCTTACATTAGCTCAAACAAGAAACATCCTATTTTTTATATTTCTACATAAAAATACAAAATTCCTCTTTTTATGTCCCAGCTAATTTCACAATATTCAGAAATATTTTTTATCGAAAATAGACAAATTCTATTTTATCTGTATACGTTTGATGGATTTTACCCGTTTCGTTTTATCGTCCAATTCTAAAATAATGCCGCAAAGCTGCGGATGACTATCAGCAATTTCGTAGCGTTTTGACATGGCATGTGTGAACCGGTAAATGGCAATGTCTTTATCAACACCCAAAATAGACTGGTATGGACCCGTCATACCGACATCAGTGATAAATGCTGTTCCTTCCGGCAACAGGCGTTCGTCCGCAGTTTGTACATGAGTATGCGTACCAAAGACTAACTGCACTCTGCCATCCAAATACCACGCCAGCGCTGCTTTTTCACTGGTTGCCTCCGCATGAAAATCCACCAGATAGACGTCCGCTTCCACAGTATTTAATATTTCATCCATTGTTCGAAACGGGCAATCTGCCGGATTCATGAATGTGCGTCCGATTAAATTGACAACTGCAATCCTGCAATCACCGCAGCGGCGCACAATCCATCCATTTCCCGGCGTATCCGGCGGGTAGTTTGCAGGACGGATAATGGGATACTCCTGCCGAAACAAGTCCAGGATATTTTTCTTGGAAAACGTGTGGTTCCCCATTGTCACAACATCTACGCCGCTATCCAGCAGCATTTCCATCCGCTGTTCATTGATACCGTTTCCCGTTGTTGCATTTTCTCCGTTTGCTACCACAAAATCAATTCCATATTCCTGTTTCAGAAATGGTAATTGACTTTGCACCATTTCCGTACCTAGACGTCCTACAACATCTCCGATACATAAGATATTCATGCTTTGCTGTCCTCTCTATTTTGTGATGTCTTTTACCAGTATTTGTCCATCAATCATTTCATATGTGATCTCAATGGTTTGATTGTCTTGCAGGTTAAGTGCAGAAAATTTCTTTTGCAGCCCGGCATCCAGTTTGGCTGTTTTCACCTGTTCATCCGCCATAATTTCAATGGTTGCCGTATCGGCACGTCCAATAAATACTACCGTCATTTTTTCGCCTTGTATCTGACTTCCTTGACTACCCGCATTTCCCTGGTGTTGTCCGTTTTGCTGTGGCGTACTATCCGGCGTAGCGTTCGGCGTTACTTCCGGCGTAGGCGATACACTTTCTGTCACTTCCGGTGTCATCTTCGGCGCCCCCTCCGTTCCGTTACCGGAACAAGCTGCAAACACCATTAACATACTTACTGCTGCACAACCAATTCCAATTCTTTTCCAATAGTTCATTCTAATCCGACCTTTCTCCTGTATGTTCCTTATACATAATCTTGAATATTACCGCTTTTGAGAGCACGTACAAACTGCACCGCCGTTCTGCCGCTTCTTCCATTATATAGCATTTCCCATTTTTGTGCAAGGCTATTCACTTCTTCTTTCGTCATGCCCAATGCTTCCAAATCCAGCATAGAATAAATGATATTATAATATTCCTCCCGTGATGGACTGAGAAAAGTAATGGTCACGCCAAAGCGGTCCGCAAGCGAAAGTGTTTCCTCAATACTGTCTGCCGTATGCACTTCCCCACCACGGTCCGCAAAATATTCACTAACCAAATGGCGGCGGTTGGAGGTGGCATAGACCACCACATTTTGATGCAATGCATTTGCGCTGCCTTCCAACAATGCTTTTGCACTGGTATAATCACGGTCCTTGGTTTCAAATGCCAAATCATCAATAAAAATAATATATTTCAGCCAAGGGCATAGCCCTGCAAGCACCTCCGGAAAATAGTGAATCTGATTTACCGTCAACTCAATCAAACGCAGTCCCTGATTTTTAAATTGGTTAAAGACGGCTTTCACCGTCGATGATTTTCCTGTTCCACGGTCACCGTAAAGCAAAATGTTATTAGAACGCTGTCCCTCCAGCAAAGATTTGGTATTCTTAATCACCATTTCCCGCTGCGTCCCATAGCCAACCAAAGAATCTAAAGAAATCGCATCCGGATTCCCAACGCCTTCCAACCCATTCCGCCAGCAGCACACATCATATTTGGCAAAAATACCATATCCATGCTGTTTATGATACGCTTTCAATCCTTCTACATCCAGCGCAAGCGGAGAATTTTCCCATTCCGGCGCTTTTGCCGGAAGCAAGCCCTTTGCCACCTTTTTCACCCAACTGGCAGATATTTGCGCCATTTTTTTTAGCTGTTCTAAATCAAATGCTACTGCTTGCTCCAAATAATCAGGTACCGTTAAAATATTCTGATTAAAGATGTTTTCATCTTCCAAAATACTTTGTTTTAAATAAATCCCCAAATCGTCTGTTCCCGCTTCATATAGTGCATTTAACACGCCACTGTAGCATTCCGGCAATCTATCTGCATCCTGTTTTTCTAATGACACGCCGAGCCGCCGAAACTGTTTTAATACATCTTTCTCTAATAATTTGCGGTACACTGTCAACAAGTCCAGTCTACAGTCAAATTCGTTTATCACTTGTCTCCACCTTCTTAATACCTTGTCATTCTATGTTCAAATAAGTCTTACTAATTTGCGCAACTAACACGCATTTTTTATGCAAGAGGGCATGACTCCCCAGTCATGCCCTCTTTATTATAGATGTTTTATTTCGTCCGTTTTTTTCTTTCATCACGCCGTTTCAACAACTTATAATCCGGTTCTATGTAAAGCGGGCTAACCGATACATCTTCATAAATACGGCTGATTGCTTCTGCACAAATTGGCGCCACAGACAATCCCTTGATAATATCCAATTTTTTCGCATTGGGTAGCGGAATTGTATCCAGCATTACCAGTTCTTTAATAGGCGATTCTTTGAGCCGGTCAATTGCCGGTCCGGATAACACACCATGCGTACATCCTGCATAGACCTCACGTGCACCGCGTTCCATCAACGCATTCGCGCCTACTGTAATAGTTCCTGCAGTATCAATCATATCGTCTACCATGATGCAGCATTTATCTTTAATATCCCCGATAATATTCATTACTTCCGAAACATTCGGACGCGGACGGCGTTTATCCACAATAGCAAACGGAACGTTTAGCCGCTGTGCAAACTGTCTGGCACGTGCCACACTTCCGTGGTCCGGTGAGATGATACAAACATCTTCCATGCGGTCTTTAAACTTCCGTTTATAATAATCTGCCAAAAGCGGCACACCTAACAAATGGTCCACAGGAATATTAAAAAATCCTTGAATCTGTGGTGCGTGCAAATCAATCGTCAACACACGGTCTGCGCCCGCTGCTGTAATCAAATCTGCCACCAGTTTCGCAGAAATCGGGTCACGTGCTTTTGCTTTTCTGTCCTGTCTGGCATATCCAAAATATGGGATAACCGCTGTAATTCTCGCTGCTGACGCACGCTTAAACGCGTCTATCATAATCAGCAATTCCATGATATTGTCGTTCACCGGATTACAGGTGGATTGTACCAAGAATACATCCGAGCCACGAACTGTCTCATTGATGTTCACATAAATTTCTCCATCGCTGAAGGTTTTTACTTCAGAATTTCCCAGCGTTAAATCCAGTCTTGCTGCAATGTCTTTTGCCAATTTTTTGTGCGAATTACCCGCAAATATTTTGATATTATTTCCGTGTGTCGCTATCATTTGTTATCACTCCCAAATTTGTTTTTTTTCCATCCCTGTTTCACAACCTGCCTGGACCTTGCAATCGCCAATGCATCTGTCGGCACTGTATCTGTAATAGTGGACCCTGCCGCAATATAGGAATCTGCTTCCACTGTAACAGGCGCTACCAGGTTTGTATTACATCCAATAAAACTGCGGTCACCAATCGTTGTTCTGTGCTTTTCCTGTCCGTCATAATTTACGGTAACCGTACCGCAGCCAAAGTTTACTTTTTCTCCCACGTCACTGTCGCCAACATAAGTCAGATGAGAAATTTTTGTTCCTTCTCCAATGACAGAATTTTTCACTTCCACAAAGTCACCGACTTTTACATGACTGCCAATGGTGCTGCCTGGTCGCACATAGGCAAACGGACCCACAGTGGTATCGCTACCCGCAGTGCTGCTACATAAAACCGAACTTTCTATCTTTGTATTTTCTCCAACCGTAACATCTGTCAAATGTGTGTTGGGTCCAATGACCGCACCGCATCCGATTTTACATTTTCCTTCCAGCAATGTACCAGGATAAATCACCACATCCGGTTCCATTTCTGTTTCCGGCGAAATATAACAGGAATCTGGATTGATAAATGTAACACCCTGCAGCATATGCTCCCGAATGATTTTTTGTTTCATCGCCTCATTTGCCTGACTTAGCTGCACTTTATCGTTGATACCCATGATTTCTCTGTCATCCGCCAAACGAAACGCACCAACACGGTAACCTGTTTTGAGCAGAATCGCAATGGTATCTGTTAAATAATATTCCCCCTGCGCGTTGTCATTGCTCAGTTCACCAAGCGCCGCGCGCAATAATCCGGTATCAAAACAATACAATCCCGAATTGATTTCCGTCACCACTT
>JAAWBG010000116.1 GCA_022792535.1 Lachnospiraceae bacterium | reverse complement strand
TAATCTGATTTCATGGCTTAAGAGCATGAACCTGGATATTCACTTCAGTAAAGGTGAAAGTACCACCATTCTGGGGCTCATCGGCGACACTTCTGCCGTGGATATGGATCTCATCAATGCCCTGGACATTGTGGAAACCGTCAAGCAGGTGCAGGAGCCATACAAAAATGTAAACCGCAAATTCCATCCAAAGGACACGATTATCGATATATGCGGCACCAAAATCGGCAGCGGACACTTCCAGGTTATCGCAGGCCCCTGTTCTGTAGAGTCAAGAGATCAGATATGTGAAATCGCCCAGGATGTAAAAAAGGCAGGCGCTCATTTTCTCAGAGGCGGCGCTTTCAAGCCCAGGACTTCGCCTTATTCCTTCCAGGGCATGCGTGCCGAGGGAATTGACCTGCTGCTGGAAGCGAAAAAGGAATTCGGCCTGCCAATTGTAACCGAGGTCATGGATCTTTCCCAGCTGCCGCTCTTTGAAGACGTAGACGTTATTCAGGTAGGCGCGCGGAACATGCAGAACTTCGAGCTTCTCAAGGAAGTGGGCCGCCTCGACAAGCCGGTTCTCTTAAAGCGCGGTCTTGCCAACACTCTGAAGGAGCTCCTGATGAGCGCTGAGTATATTATGGCAGGCGGAAACGAAAAGGTTATTCTCTGCGAACGGGGAATTCGTACCTTTGAGACAGCTACCAGAAACACGCTGGATCTGGCTGCCATTCCTCTGCTGAAAACCAAGACTCACCTTCCTATCATCGTTGACCCCAGCCACGCTACCGGAATCGCCCACCTGGTAAAGCCTATGGCAATTGCCGCCGCAGCCGCAGGAGCAGACGGTCTCATGATCGAGGTGCACAACGATCCGTCTCACGCTCTCTGCGATGGAGCACAGTCCCTGACACCGGAAGCTTTTGCCGATGTAATGGATGCCGTTAATGCTGTTTTACCTCACGCTTACAAGGGCTGACAGGAGGCTTTCCTATGAAAATCGCAATTATCGGCCTGGGCCTCATCGGAGGCTCCATGGCAAAGGCTATTAAGGAAAATACCGGCCATGCGGTATATGGAACGGATTTAAACGACACGGTTGTGAAAAAGGCGCGGCTCATCGGCGCTATTGACGAGGCTCTGACAGATGAAATTCTGGGGGACTGCGACCTTACGCTGGTGGCTCTCTATCCTCAGGCTGCCATCCGCTTTATCGAGGAAAAGCAGGAGATTTTCAAAAAGAACTCCATTGTCCTGGATTGCTGCGGCGTGAAGCGCATCGTCTGCAGCCAGGCGGAACCCATCGCCTTAAAACGCGGCTTCGTCTTTATGGGCGGCCACCCTAT
>JAAWBG010000095.1 GCA_022792535.1 Lachnospiraceae bacterium | reverse complement strand
TCTTTCTGGCTTACTGTTTCTAGGTCGCTTCTTCTGTCTTTCGACAGTTCTGCTGTTCTCTTGAATGGCCGCTTTCGCGGCTCCCTTCCTGCTTCCCTCTTATCAAGGTCCGCTCTCTGGGTTCTCTTTTTTCGAATCTTTCAAGGTCATTTCACTGTTCAGTTATCAAGGTTCTTTTTCTTTCTGTCCTTCTTTGCTGTCTGTTGTCTCTCTTGCGCGACAACTCCTATATCTTATCATCTGCTGCCGCTTTTGTCAAGAACTTTTTTCAAAAAAATAACAATTTTATTTTGAAAATAGAGAGCGGAGAAAGAGGGATTCGAACCCTCGCGCCGGTCACCCGACCTATACCCTTAGCAGGGGCACCTCTTCGGCCTCTTGAGTATTTCTCCGAACTGACATTTTCTATTATAAAATTGTCTTTGCGTCGTAACGCATTAGTTATTCTACTAAATTAAAAAGGATTTGTCAAGATGTTTTTTAACTTTTTATTTATATCTGTTCCTATGCTTTCTCTGCATATTCTTTGATGGCTGTTTCATATAAATTATTTCCCTTTTGATCAATCACCACAATTGTTGGAAAATCTTCTACTTCTAATTTTAAGATTGCCTCTGCTCCTAAATCTTCATAACAGACTAAAGCAGATTTCTTAATACATTTCGACAAAAGAGCTCCTGCCCCTCCCACTGCTGCAAAATAAACAGCCTGATTGCGCACAACAGCATCTATCACTTCCTGGGTACGTTTTCCTTTTCCTATCATGGCTTTCTGTCCCAGATCCAGCAGACGGGGCGCATACTTATCCATCCGGCTTGCAGTGGTAGGGCCGGCAGAACCAATGGGCCTCCCCTCTCTTGCCGGTGAAGGACCCATATAATAAATCGCAGCATCTTTAATAGGAAAGGGAAGCTCTTCTCCTTTTTCCAGAACTTCCATCAATCTCTTATGAGCGGCGTCTCTTGCTACATAGATAGTTCCAGTAAGATATACGTAATCTCCTGCATGAAGATTTTTTGTGATTTCTGCAGTAATCGGCATATTAATGTGTTGATCCATATTGTTCTTGCTTCCTTTCTCAATATTTTGTTTCATTCACATACTATACTTTTTGAGCATCCTTGAATCGTCATTTAGCACTTTTACAAAGTAGATTAATCTACAATTCACGCACCACATGACGATTCACATGGCAGCAGATGTTGACAGCCACTGGAAGTCCTGCAATATGAGTGGGATAAGTGTTAATATTCACAGCCAATGCCGTAGTACTTCCTCCAAGCCCTCCTGGTCCGATTCCTGATCCGTTGATCTTTTTCAGCATTTCCTGTTCCAGTTCTTTGACATAGGGAATCGGTGATGATTCATCGACTCTTCTGGTCAGCGCTTGTTTTGCCAGCAAAGCGCATTTTTCAAAAGTGCCTCCTATTCCAACTCCTACCACCATCGGAGGACAGGCATTGGGACCTGCGTCCTGAACAGCCTTCAAAATCACTTCCTTTACCCCTTCTATTCCATCTGCCGGTTTTAACATAAATACCCGGCTCATATTTTCACTTCCAAAGCCTTTTGGAGCCAAAGTCAATTTTACTTTATCTCCTTTTACTATATTGTAATGGATCACTGCCGGCGTATTATCTTTCGTATTCTCACGGATGATTGGATCTCCCACCACAGATTTCCGCAAAAATCCCTCTGTATATCCCTGGCGCACCCCTTCATTGATGGCCTCTTCCAGCAATCTGCCTTCAAAATGCACATCCTGCCCAATCTCTGCAAAGACAACCGCCATTCCAGTATCTTGACAGATGGGAATCATTTCTTCCCCTGCAATCTGCAGATTTTCCTGAAGCTGATTTAATATTTTTTTCCCTAAGGGCGACTTTTCTGTTTCCTTTGCCTTACTTAAGGCTTCTTTCATGTCCATAGAAAGATAATGGTTGGCTTCTATACACATTTCTTTCATATTTTTTGTAACCTCTTCTGTTGAAACCCTACGAATCATGATATTTCTCCTTTGAATCTTATATCTCTTACCATTATCATAATAGATTCATAGGAATCTGTAAATCATTTTTCATTTGCAACAGTTCATCTTACTGCTTTTCACATTTTTATCAAGAACCCTTTTCCTGAAAATATTTTTCTGCTGCTTTTCTAGCCTGATATTTTGAAATGTGAAAAGTGCGCGCATTCATATCCTGAGTTAGATCTAAAACTCTCTGGAAAGTAAAATCCATTCTGCAGGCTTTACATTTCACAGCATAACCCTCCCTTTGCTCCATACCATAGAAATCCTCAGAAGTTTCCTTTCCCTTTTCACAGGTATGAGCAAAATGATATTTACTGAGAGCAGGAACAGCGTCCATGGACAGATTTGTCAGGTAAACAAGATCTTCATAACTGATCTCTTCTTCTGCCTGAGCCATATTATAGGAAGCGATTAAATGATCTGCCCTTCCAAATGAGAAGATTAAATAGAAAACAGTGACAACCATTGTGCAGTATCGAAACAGCGGAAAATCTTCCTTGATTACATTTCTTACAACGCCTGCCATCATTACCACCAGCAGAGCCAAAAACCAAAGCACCAGTACCCGCAGAAAACTCAGATGATACACAGAAATGTAGAGAAACATCCGACACCCACTGGAGGCAATCATAATATAAGTGCAGCCGGAACACAACAATAATAACAGTTTTAAAATCTTATGATTCTGAAAAATACTGTTACAGCATATCACCAACACTAAGTTAAAGATACAGACAAACAATAGCTGGAAAAATCCCTGACGGGCATATTCTGCATAGGTGTATCCCTCTGGCAGAAGTTTTCCTCCTGTAAATAAAAACAAGATCTGGATTCCGCAGAAAATCAGATATACCACTGTAATCATAGACAAAAATGTGATGGCTGTCACAGGATTTTTCTTTTCTGCTTTCTGCTTCCATTCCGGCATATTATTTAAAGTAAGAGCAGATAAAAAACAGTAAATTCCAAAAAATCCCAGAATCATCAAAAAAAGTACCAGAAACAGATTGGGTGAAAATACAATCTGGCTCCAGAATTTATGGAAAATATTTCCCACAAATTTGGAAAAAATTTGATCTGCGCTGCTTAGCAATTCCACCAAAATCAACAACATCGGTAATCCGATTAAGATACCAATCACAATATATTTTATATTTTTATTCCTTCTATCTTCTTTTTGACGAGATTTTTTCCAGCTATTTCCCACGTGAATAAAAGGACTTGCCACCTCTGGAATCATGCAGAGATAAAAAAACAAAAGATTGCAGATATATTGTCCAAACCGCCACTCTCTGTCATTGTACACCTGATGCAGCATAAATACCATAATCAGCAAAAGGATTCCCACCGTATTAAAAAATACTACAAAGAGACTTGTGGTGAGAATTGTGCTGATTCCCAGCAAAAAGCTTCCTCCCACATACCACCAATTTGATTTTTTCCACAAAATCCCGCTCTTTTTTAAAAACAATACACAAACTCCCAAAGTAACCGCTGTAATCAACGGGTAAGTAATACCAATAAAATTGCGGTAAAACGCAATGGCAAAACAGACGCTGTAAAGCAATGCCAATCCCAGAAAATACACAGTATTTTCTTTCATAACAGGATTTACTGGTTTTCTCTGCTGGAGCGGCAGGGGAGCCGGCACAGACATTGGCTGAATTTCAGACCTATTTTCTGTGATTTTCTGTTCTATTTTCTTCTCCATCTTCCTTCCTCCATTCTAAAAGATCTCCTGGCTGACATTCCAGAGCTCGACAGATCTTATCTAAAGTATCCACTTTGATCGCTTTCGCTTTTCCATTTTTTAAAATTGAAATATTTGCCATGGTAATGCCCACCCGCTCAGAAAGTTCTGTCACACTCATTTTTCGCTTGGCAAGCATTACGTCTATATTGATAATAATCGCCATTTTCCCTCCATTTCCGTGTATTACACAGAGAAATTTTGTATTTCTCAAAAATTTATATTGTCAATTCATTCTCATTTTGTATTTCCGCCGCCTTCTGTACCAGATGGGAAAGAGCCGCCGCTGCCACCGCAACCGTCACTCCTGCAAATTCCACAAACAGAGAAGCCAAAAAAATTCCTGGATGATTCATATTCAACAGCAGCAATATCAAATTGGCCAGAAAAAAATATCCGCTGTCCAATAGGGCCAAGATGGAAATATACTTTAAATATCTGGAATTTTCCATAGAAAAAGAATGATCCCGGCTGATTTCTGCGGTAATCTTCCATCCAAAATACAAAACCAGATAACAGGGAATGGCAGTCAGCCAGATCACAACCAGCCAGGGCAGATAACAATGTGCAAATTCTGGATTGGCCTGGGCTATTTCTTTTCCAAACATTGGAATTAGATAACCATAAATCATCCCCCCGCAAACTGCAATTCCAATTATCACTCCCTTTAACCACTTACTTAAACTTTCCTGGGTCATCTCTCTACCTCCTGATTTTTATTACTTATTTTATTTCATCATACGCTCTAAATTACAAAAAGTCAATATAAATTTATTGTATTACAATAAATTTATATTGACTTAGATTATTAAAGATCTTCTGATTCTACAATAAATCCTGCTTTTTCCAACAATTCTTTTGCTTTTTCTGCATTTTGATATCCGTAAATCTCCATATACCCGCCTTTTGTGCGGACCGCATCTTCAAATAATTCTCCCATCTGATTTTTTTCCATACAGATTTTGTGGTCTGGATTTTTTAAAATACCGCTGACTCCTGCCTTTTTTTCTCTTCCATTTTCGTCAATTACTATGAGATCTAATTTTTGATATTCTTGTATCCATTTTTCTATCTGACTTTTATTGGGAGCCAATCCATTTTGATCTGTAAATAATTGGAAACTTTCTTTTCCAAAAAACAATGACGCCCGGTTTCCCAGAAAAATCTCACTTTCTCCTTTTTCCCACTTTAAAGGGTATTCTTCTAAGTCGATCCCCAAAAGCTCGGTTTCCATGGCGTACTCCTTTAATCGGAGGGTAACTTTTATGGTATCAGCCGGCTCAAATTCAGAGAGACCGGAAATCTTTTGAAATTCTTTTCCAATTTCCTCTGTCAGATCAGAATCTAACTGTATGGTAAATCCATAAAAACTTTCCTCTTTTTTCCAGGACTTTATCTCTTTTACAGCAAAAGACAACAAAAGGCTGAGAACTGTGAGGATCACAATATCCTTATAAATATTACGATTTTTCATCATTTTTTCATTCCCTTTTATTTATTGCTTATCCTTTTCCAGAAAATGCAGATTTTTGTAATATTTCATCCGCAGATACAGCCAAATGATCAGGAGTATCAATCCTATCATTACAAGAATCATAATTGTGACCCACCATTGATTTGTTTTTACGGATTCCGGTTCTTTTTTTATTTTCAGATTCACAGTCTGAGGTTTTTTAATCTCAGTATGAAGTTCTATTTTTTGTTCTATCGTCTCTCCCTGATCATTTTCATAAGAAAAAATAACGCTGCCTAACGTATCTCCATACTTCTCTCCTTCTTCTATGATCTTTCCATCGCTGTCCATATTCAGCGTTCCCACAAAGACCTGTATTTCTCCTTCCTGGGAAGTTCCTGCCTCCATTGTTCCAAGAAACATTTCTTTTTCAGGGAACAATCCTTTTCCTTCCAATCGTACCTTTGCATTGTAGATCGTTGCAAGTCCTGTATTCTGCACCTGAAACGTCAAAGGATTTCTGTCAGATTCATAGACATTTTCTGGAAAAGAAAGATCTGTCAATTCTGCCTGCTGAGGCTGGCTCACAAGCAGAGTTACTGTTTCTGTGGAATTATAACTGTTTCCTTTTTTATCTTCATAGTCAAATTGAAATTGTACTGATATATTTTCCGGCGACGCCTTTTTTCCAACTGTAATGTTTTGAGACAGATCCAAATGTTTCCCTGGGCCCGTCTGTTCAAAGTACCAAGAAGTTTTTTCAAAAGAAAGATCTTTGTTTTCCGAGAGCAAAGTAACTTTCAGATTTTTCACTGACTGGCTGTTACTGCAGTTTTTTGCAGATATATTCCACAAAATATTGTTTCCCGCCAAAAGAGAATTTCCCTGAAGGCTGTTGCTGTCAATCATCATTCTGGGCTGATGGGTCACTTCTTCCTTAGAAGAAGTTTCTGAAGAAACATCCGGCTGCTGGATTCCTTCTGCTTCTGGCATTCCTTCCATCCCTGGCTGATTGGACAAATCTCCCGAAAAGTCTCCTGGCTGATCTGACTGGCCAAACTCCCTTCCTTCCCATGAACCTTCCTGGGTTCCTGTATGGGTCTGTACCTTTCCATCGGTAATCTCCACATAAATGGTAAAATCCTGCTGCACAATTTCTTCTTTGGTCTGGGCCTGGACATACAGATAAATAGGATACTGGCCGTTCACTCTGTCTTCTTTTAATTTGATCCGACATTGATAGAGATAGACGCCTTCCTGGGATTTTTTCACCTTTTTTTGATAATTTTTATAGTAAAAGGGACTGTTTTCCTCCCGCTCAAAAGAAACTCCTACCACCATTTTATCTTCTTCTAACTCCTGTTTTGTCACAAAGGGAACCACAAGAGTCATGGTATTTTTTTGAATGGAGGGCTCATATCCTTTGGAAAAAGAATGTTCCATGCCCTCATATTTTTTATTGGTCTCAATGGTAATCAAACCTTCTGCCCTGACAGTCATTGAAAAAAATATGGAAAAAAACAGAGAAACATACCATATAAAAACTGTCAGAAAACCTATTCTCCTTCTTCTCATACTTCTTCGATCCTCCCTCCGTCCATCTCGTAGACTTTGTCGCACAAAATTCTGATATCTTCGCTGTTATGGCTGGCCAGCAGAATGGTTTTCCCCCGTTCCTTCAATTCCAACAGCAATTCTCGAATATCAGATACTCCGTGTTTATCTAATCCATTAAAAGGTTCATCCAAAATCAGAAATTTTGGATCTTCCATAATAGCCTGAGCAATTCCAAGGCGCTGACGCATTCCCAGAGAATATTTTGAGACAGATTTCTTTAGATCCGGGTCTAATCCAGCCCTTTTTATGGCAAGGCGGATCTCTTCTTTGGAAATCTTATTCTGGAGCCCCGCCAACATTTCTAAATTCCGCATCCCACTGAGATTCGTTAAAAATCCAGGGGTCTCAATAATCACGCCGATGCTTTCAGGAAAATCAATCTCTCTGCCAATTATTTTTCCTCCCACCCGTATGGTTCCCTGGGTAACAGGGAGAAAACCGCAGATGCATTTCATCAATACTGTTTTACCGGAGCCATTATTACCAGAGATTCCATAGACTTTTCCCTGTTCCATGGATACGTTAATATCATGTAAGATAACATCTTCTCCGAATTTCTTTGTCACATGTTCTATTTCAATATAAGGCTTCATTTTCTCTCCTTTTAAATTTCCCGCAGACGCCAATAGAGCAGCAGACTGTGAAGCAGCAGAACCATCATGGAAAAAGCCAGAAAAAACAGCCAGATTCCCATTCCCTCTCTTCCCCAGTTCTCCTTGCAGAATATCCATTCTGCAGGATACATAGCGTACATATCAGGAAAATAACGGTCTTTCAGAATGATCAGCATATAGTAACAGACAAAGGGAAGTCCATAAGCCATATAATAATTCTGAAAAAGCGCTGCAAAAATTCCTGAAATCTCTGCCAAAATCCCTCCCGTCAAACAGATTCTCAACAGAAGAAAAAATGTTTCTCTTATCACTTCCCATGGAATATTACCCTGAAGTTCTAAAGGGTACAGAAACAGAAAACAAAGAAAACATCCGCTGATTCCTCCATAAAAAAAAGGCAGAAATCCACTGGCATAAATCTGTAACGTCCGCTTTTTAACATAGGCCATACGGCTGGTTCTGGTAAGATATGATTTTAAAAATCCGCTGGAAGATTCTCTGACATACACAGCTCCCAGAGGCAGAACCGCCCCAATGGGAATTACAAACAGCACGATCTGAGAACTCAGTGCATCTTGAAAATATTTGATAAAACTTCCCGAATTTAAGGGAAGTTCTATCTGATAGAATGGAAAAGCCGCAGCCATTGCAAGAAAACAAAGAACAGATGCAGGCCCCAATCCTTTTTCTCTCAATAATTCTTTCATTCCTAAAAATCCCCTGTAAATGAACTGAAATTATATTTCTTTAAAGTGTGAAAAGAAAGCAGCGACAAAAATGCCAAAATCAAAAGAAATACCATACAGGACTGTTGAATGGAAGGAAGTGCGTCGTATCCAAAATCATGCATTCCATAAGTGGCATGATTTAAAGGACTGATCCACCCGGCAATCCTTCGCACCAGGTACATTTCATATTCTTCTTTGCCAAGTATTTTTGCCAAGATCTCAGGATTCAAAAGAAATCCAAAGAGACTGTAAAACAATCCTGCTCCAACTGCAGCCTTTTTTCCTATTTTCATCTGGAAAAATAGCATCAAAAAACTTAAGGTTAATGCGTAACATACCAAAAGCAGCATAATCTGAAGGCTGCAGGAAAAAGGAGTGGTACTTTCCATTACCTTTACTGTAGAAGGCACAGAAAGTTTTTTTCCCATCTGAGAATAAGCTAAAAGAGCCGCTGTTTTGCTCCAGATATTTCCTGCATAAGTCTTCTGCATACAGAGCAGACTTGTGATCAAAAGTACATAAAACATATAAAGAATCGTAACCAGAAAAATATAACAAAGCTGGGCAAAGAGCCATCGGCTTTTTTTCATGCGAAGTAAAAGATAAGGGGTGAAAGGACTTAATTTTGGCAGGTCAATAAACAAAAGAATCAACAAAAGAGAACACAATAAAATTGACGCTGCATCTCCAAAGGTCCAGATAAAGGGCTCCAATGCCTGCATAGGCGCCTTATAGTAATCAGCCACCATCATTGCCCGGTCGCTTAAAAAGAAACAAAGGATAAAAGAAAACAGAAACGTAAGGATGATCCTGGGATTTTTAAAAAATCCCAGGAAATTACATCTCACTGCCGCCGTCACCTGTGCTGCTGTTTTTAATCTTTGCAACTTATACTCCTTTCAAATATCTTACATCAATACCCTAATCCCCGATCTATCACTGTCCCATCAATGGCATTGATAGTCATAAAACTTTGATTGGAATATTCTCCTGAATTTTTCTCTGTATAATCTTCATTTTCTACATCAAATCCTCCAAAAAAGTCCCAGACCGGCACCAGAAGACCAACATCGTTTTCTGTGGTAGGATCATAGATTCTGCTATAACCCAGAGTAATTTTCTTGATATGGTAAGTTCTGTTTTTCTCAAATTCTGAAATATCTGCGTTGGAAACTTCCATCATCTGTTCATATATCTTTACAATACTGTCAAAGTCCATCAACTTTACATGCTCCGTCTGTATCTCTCCAATCTCATAAGGATTATAAATCTCTACATTCTGAATTCCATCATCTCCTACAATAACATCACATCTCTCATAACTCCAGGGTTCTAAGGTGCTGTCCATATCTTCCAATCCTCCTCCGTAGGAAGAGGTATAAGTGACAGGCACCTGATCTAATTTTCTGGTAAAGTGAAAGATATAACCTCCGTCTATGATATTATCTTCTCTGACCCCTCCTTCTCCGTGATGAAACACTGCATAATCCCAATTGTAAAGTTCCAGATTCCATCCTAATTTCTCCACTTTTTCTCTGGCTGTTTTCTCTGCATCTTCATAGGAAATATTTAAAAATTTTTTCACTGTATCTTCTGATACGTAATTTTCATTTTCCGGATCTGTTCCCATCACATATTCTGTTTCAAGCCAACTTGAAAATTCTCTGGGATCTGCAATATCTTCTCTGATCTTTGAGATCTTAAAGACAATATCAGGAGCAAGATCATAGCTGATCATATAATTATAATTTCCTTGATCTGTCTCTGCCACTCCGTAAAAACTTCTCTCGTCTACCTCTTTCTCTTTTTCCTCTCCTTTTCCATTCCAATATTCCAATCCAAAAGCCGGCGTCACTTCTTCTTTTACCACTTCATCCGGCGCATCCTTCATAGCCTCTTCATCCCTGGCAATCACAGCGTCGATATCAAATTGAAGCTGTCCGTTTTCGTCTTTTCCATAATCATAAGGATCCAGATTACCTTCCGCCTTATATTTTTTCAACACGGTAATATCTTCTTGATACTGTTCCTTTGTCCATTGTCCATAAGAATGGGCGTGATAGATTTTGTCTCCCTCAAAAAATGTCTTTGTCACCTGATCTATCATATCCTGATTCACTTCTTTTGCAGATACTTGATAAGTATTGATAGAACTTGCCTCCGGCAAAATCACTTCTGCGTCCGTATCAATGACCAAAGCTCCCTCCTCATAACTTTTTTTATTAGAATAATGTTCTGGAACTCCTAAGATTTCTTTTAAAGGGCTGGCGGTCTCTTCTCCGCTTTCGTACTCTTTAATGCTTTCCGTACCCTTTTGCTTGACAATAGAATTCTCAGGAGTTTCCTGACATCCTGCTAAAATACTGATACAAAGTCCTGCTGCAATTCCTGTAATATATTTTTTCTTCATAATCTCCTCCTGATCTTATAGAAACTATTTTTCTTCTACTAAGATCATAACAATATATTTTCTGAAAATATTCACTCAATTGTAAATGATCCGTAAATCTTCCTGATCCTCTATCCAGGATATTTTTGTTCCCTTTCCCAAACTGCTCTCAATCTTCATGCTTCCATGATGAATCTTAACAATCTGATCACAGAGGGCCAGTCCTAGACCCATATTTCCGCTTTTTCTGGAACGAGACTTGTCCACACGATAAAATGCTTTTCGAACTTTATCTACTTCTTCTGTGGGAATTCCACATCCTTCGTCTCTGACCCAGACAGAATTTTTATCTGCCCCCAGATAAATATGTCCGCCGGATTCTGAAGCTACAATACTGTTATTGATCAGATTGATAAAAAAACTAACTGCCAGATCTTCATCCATATATTTCTTCTTATTCTGATATGCCCCTTCTCGTACCAGCTGGATCTTCTTTTCCTTTAAACGATAACCTACATTTTCTTCCACTGCCTCAAAAAGTTTTTCCACTGAGATTTCCTGCAGCGTAATTTTACATTCTGGTTCATACAGCCTGGTTAATTCCATCATTTTTTCAGAAAGTCTGGATAATCTTCCACTCTCTCTATGGATATAATTTAATGCTTTCTCTTCCTGTTCTTCTGATAATTTTACCCCTAACAATGTCTCTGAATATCCTTGAATGGCAGTCAAAGGCGTTTTCAATTCATGAGACATACTTCCGATTAACTGTCTCTGGGCTTCGTTGACAGCTTGAAGAGGTTTTGTGATCTTTCGAATCAAATACACCAAAAGAAGCGCCATTCCAAGGGAAGCCCCTATAGAAATCAATATCTCCTGAACTGCCAATTTCCAGCTTTTCTCATAGATAGAAGTAATATCCACCACATAAAAAAACAGATAAGGCTGAGACTGTTTTTCATAATAAAGTTTTTTATATCTATGATAAAATATCAGAAGATATTTACCTGATATTTTTTCCTCTTTGCAGTCATATCCATAGACGGACTGTTCTTTTCCTATTTCCACATTCTCTATGTTAAATTCAAAAAGGCTGTTGTTAAACAGCTCTTTTTCCCCTTTATAGAGAGCAGAATTCTCTGACATATTTTTTCGAAAATACCAAGTGACAACATAATCTTCTATTTCTACTGTACTCAAACTGTTTGTTTTCTGCATTTCTCCTTCAAAATCTAAAATATTCCTCAGAAAACCCCTGCTCTCTTTTTCTTTTATCAATTCAATCTTTTCTTTTTGGCTCACAAAGATCACATAAAAAGAAAAAATCTGCGCCAACACAAAAAGCATGGTTGCCGCAGTAAATGCAATTTTTTTGATCATATCCATGTTCAGACCTCCATCCGATAACCTACTCTTGGAACTGTAAGAATCACATCAGAAAAATTCAGCTTTTTACGAATATTTCCCACGTGTACGTCTACCGTTCTGCTCTCTCCCTCAAAATCCACGCCCCAGAGGATATTTAAGATCTGATCTCTTGTCAGAACCCGGTTTCGATATTTCCAGAATACCATCAAACAGTCAAATTCCATAGGCTGCAGAGAGATCTCTACCCCGTTTTTGTGAACAGTCCGCTTCTGTTGATTGATCACAACATCTTTAATCTGTATCTCTCCTGTTTCTTTTTTTCCGCAGCGCTTTAAGACATTGTCGATCCGCACTAAAAGTTCCAGCATCTCAAAGGGTTTGACCATATAGTCCTCCGCTCCGCTTCGAAGGCCCTTTACCTTACTGGGCAGATCTCCTTTTGCAGTCAGATAAATCACAGGAATCTCATAGGCTTTTATTTCTTCTAACAGCTCAAATCCATCTTTTCCCGGAAGCATAATATCCAAAAGAGCCAGATCATAGTCGTTTTTTTCTCTCAGGTGATCGCTAAATTCCTTTCCGTCTAAAAATGGAACCGGAAGATAACCTGCGATTTCTAAGTTCATACAAATCAAATCATTGATGGCTATCTCGTCTTCCACCACTAATATTTTTTTCATAAAATTTTTCACCCACTCAAAAGCTTTCGTATGATATTTTTATTATAATGGATTTAAAAAAAGAAAAGAATAAGAGATTGTAAAAGTTTTGTAAAACTTAAATTTCCCTCCTTTTCTATCCTTCCATTTTACCATAAACTGTCACGTCAAAACTCACTTTGCCGAAGACTTTTTCTCGTTCCGATAAGCTTTCCATTTCGTCAAAGCTTCCTGATACGTCTTAGACTTCATACTGGGAAATGCCTGCATCAGACGTTTCATACCAAAACTTTCATGTTCCATAAGCGTATCGTATTCTTTTTGAAGCCGGTTCTTTTCCATTCTCTTTTCCGCTAAAATATCTTTTTTCTCTGCTCTCTTTTCTGCTAAAATATCTTTTTTCTCTGTCAGACTCTCTCTTCTCTCTGCTACAGCAGATTTTACATTATCCAATACACTGCTGATATTTTCAGCCAGTTCTTCGTGATTTTCTGTAAATTCAGCCGTTCTATTTTCGATATTCTCTTTCCATTCCTCTCTCTTTTCCATGGCTATCGTCATGCCTTCATATATATTTTCCCCAATTTCATTTGACACAACTTTTATTCTGGAAGCCGCTTCATCTATAAGCTTTAACCGCTGATTAAATTTCAGAATGGTACTCACTGTAATAACCAGATCAATTACAAAGGTGACAGAACACAGGACCAAAAGTACTGTTCCTGGAACCTTCGGTATGATCTTGATGAATCTGTAGATATTGGGATGGATCATATCTATAATCAACGTACAGCCAAGTCCCCACAAAATAGAAAATTTTAGACAGACATATCCGCAGATATTAAAATTTTCTTCAGAATAATCCCACCATTGATTGTGAAAAATTTTCTCCAACAAAAACCCTGTGATAAATTCAAGTACAGAGGTCAAGAAAAAGGAACCTGCAAATAACAGAAGAAAACTGTCCTTTAAAGGCATAAGAAGAGTAATTACCACCAACACTCCGCATCCATAAATCGGGCAGACCGGCCCGTTTAGAAATCCTCTGTTTACAAATTCCTTTAATTCCAAAGCAGCGTAAGCTACCTCGGTACACCACCCCAAAAATGCATAGATCAGAAAGATCCATACAATTTCATAAAATGACACTGGCATAAAATAACTCCTTTTATCGCATGTATAACTAGTAGGTAATTGCGAAACTGCCTAATGATCAAAATTTCATGTACAATTACCACAATTTTTCTCAAATATTTTCTTCATACAAAAGGCCGAAATGCTGGACGCACCAAACATTCCAGCGAGCCTCTGACTACAAAGAACCATATGTAGCAGAGGCTTCCATGGTTCTTTGAGTCTCGCTTCCATGGTGCTGGAATGCATTTCTCACCTTTTGTATGAGAAAATATTTATCCTCAAATTTTTTGAATGGTACATGAAATTTGGAAAAGTATTGAGTTTTGCAATTACCTACATGTATAACTAGCCTTGCAGTTGTAACAATTTTGTCCGCAGTTCTCCTTCCAGACGGTTAATCTCTATCTCCGCCTCCCTGCGCTTCTCTCTTCCTTCCTTCTGGATACGCATCACTTCATCCAGAGTAGAGATCAAAGATTCATTTGTAATGCGAAGAGTCTCTATATCCACAACTCCTCGTTCTGATTCTCTGGCTGTCTCAATGGTGGCAGTTTTTAATTTTTCTGCATTTTTCTTTAACAATTCATTGGTTAAATCTGTCACTTCCCGCTGAGCCTGGGCTGCCTGGGCGGAATGTTCCACACCCATAGCAAGCACCATCTGACTTTTCCACAGAGGAATGGTATTTACAATGGTAGACTGAATCTTTTCCACCATCACCGTATCGCTGTTTTGTACCAGACGAATCTGAGGAGCTGTCTGAATGGAGATCATGCGGGTCAATTCCAGATCATGAATCTTTTTCTCAAATCTTCCGCACAGAGATTCTAAATCTTTCACTTCCTGAGCGTCTTCCGGCAGACCAGTGCGATTGGCTTTTTCGATCAGAACAGGAAGTTCTTTTTTCTGAACTTCCTCTAATTTTTTCTTGCCGGCTAAAATATACATGGAAAGTTCCTTGAAATATACTTTATTCTGCTCATACATTTTATCTAAAACAGCGGCATCTTTCATAAGCTGCACTTGATGGCCTTCTAAAACCTTGCAGATCTTATTTACATTTACTTCCGCTTTATCATACTTTGCTTTCAACGCGCTGATCTTATGAGAAGATTTCTTAAAGATTCCCAGAAATCCTTTTTCCTCTTCTGCATCAAAATTTTTCAGCTCCATCACCACATTTGTCAAAAGATCTCCAATCTCTCCCAAATCTTTTGTCTGTACATTTTCCAAAGCTTTTTCTGAGAAATCCGCCATCTTCTTTTGTGTGCCTGCCCCATACTGCAGAACTAGATTGGAATTATGCAGATCAATCTGACTGGTAAACTGTTCTACCATACGCCTTTCTTCTTCTGATAACATGTGATCATCCCAGGCTGGTTCCTCCTCTTTTTTCGTCTCTGCAATCTCTTCCTTTTCCGAAAAAGGATCCAATGTCAATACAGGTGCTTCTGCGAATTCTAATTCTCTATCGTTCATATATTCCTCCTTATTTCTGTCTGCTGAAATCATCGCCTGTCAAACCTTCCTGGGCAAGCATAGTATGCAGCACGGAAATATCAGAAGAGACATCCCAAGCCACTTCTTCAAACAGGCTGTCCAACAATTTTTCAAATGCAAGATTCAAGGTATCTAAGGTTTTCTCAATCTCTATTTTCGAAGATCTGATATTCTCTCCTTGAATAGGCTGACTGTCTAATCGTTGATAAGCGTCCAAAAGTTTTACTGTAGTGGGAAGATAGTACTCCATCATTTTCTGAATATCACTCAGAGAATCAGGATTTTCCTT
Organism: Lachnospiraceae bacterium; assembly: GCA_022792535.1. Classification (GTDB taxonomy): domain Bacteria; phylum Bacillota; class Clostridia; order Lachnospirales; family Lachnospiraceae; genus Petralouisia. The sequence goes on along the minus strand of JAAWBG010000095.1, from coordinate 57,740 downwards.
AACCCTTTCAAATATTTTCTGAATCAGCGTTTCCATATGAGAAATTTTCTTAGAAATCTCCTGATCTGCAATTGCCCGATTGTTTTCCTGAATTCTTGTAATATATAATTTTCCCTCTGTCATCACTTTCTGAACTTCTGGGTTTTCCTCATTATCCTGTACCGCATTTTTTTCTTCCCGGTTTTTCCTTCCATTCTCAAATTCTTTCTGCTCTATTCTCTGTCTCTGAATCTCCTGATATTCCTGATAAGTATCATGGCTGACAATCAGACAGGCGTTATCCTGATCCAGATGACCCTGTTTAAACCAGCCCTTTTTAATCATCTTTCTGACATCCTTTAAAACAAAAGAAAAAGATTTTCCTGTTTTATCTGCCAGCTCTTTAATGTTGCAATAAGTTCTTCCCTGCAGCTCTTTGACATATTGATGATATCGTTTTAAAGAAGATAAGATACTGCTCCCTTTCCAGGCCATAACAGAAGTTCCCACAAAAAGAGGCAGCAAAATTGAAAGTGCAATCTTGATTCCGATATTAAAATGATTCAAGAATAAGGTCACTAAAAATAAAATAATAATTGCCATCCCGATTCCTGTACTAAAGGTATAACCGCATATCGTTAAAACGAGACCTCCTATTTTTGCAGGAGTATTTTTCTTAAACAGATCCAGGCCTGTCTCTTTTCTCTCTGTTTTCCATTCCTTCTTCTGTTCTTCTTTTACATACTTCTTAGCTTCCTGATCTAATGAAAAAGATTTCCATTGAAAAGATTTTTGTTTTGAAGCTGCCTCATTCACTGCCTGTCCTGCTGTCTTAAGACCTTTTTGAACACTGTTTACCGCTTCATTTACCGTATTTGTAATCATTTTATTCAATTGACCAAAATCCTGGGAATTCACAGCATCTTCTACAATATTGCAGATATCCTTCCCAAATTTTTCCCATTCTTCGTTCATAATTCCTCCATTCATCCTACAAATCCTGTAAGCCATATTATCATTATGTACTATCATTCTTTTAAAATCAATATAAAAGATAAATTTACATCTTGCAATTTTATTTTACTTATGCTACAATTCAGTAGGCAAAAGACGGGATATGTCATATGTCTATAGAGCGAAAAGAGAAGCTTCCGACCATACATCGGGGGTTTTTCTATTTTTAAGAGATAAATATACTGCAAAACAATTGATTCAGAGGTAATAAAAATGAAAACATCTTATGACTTAAAAGATCTTTTAAACCGTATTGATCACAAGGGTTACCCTGCTTATAAAGATACAAGAGGAAGTTATCAATTTAAGGGATACCTTCTCTCCATTGATCACGTACAGGGAGATCCCTTTGCCGCCCCTTCCAAAGTAAGTATTCATATTCCGGCAGATACTGCCGGATTTCCTTCTGATTTATTTCAGGAAAAACACAAACGAATTGCCCTTCAAGATCTTTTGACCCGCAAATTCTCCAGAGAAGTGGAATCTTTTCACTTTAAGGCAAAAGGTTCTGGAAAAAGCGGATTAATGTCTGTCAGCAGATGCGGACAGGAAATTTTAGAACGAACCGCCTGCCAGATACAGAAAAACGGAACATTGATCATGCGCATGGAAATCGGATTTCCTGCCAACGGAAGAACCATCAACAGCCGGGAACTGATCAAAATTCTCTTTCATTTTCTTCCAGACTGTGTGCAAACATCTTTACTTTATTCTTCTCTGGACAAAAATGAGATTCAGAAAAATGCCGCATTGGCACAAGACCAGTATTATATCCGCACAGAGCTGCCAAAATTGGGCCTTGCTGCTTTTGTGGCCAATGGTTCTATCCTTCCCAGAGAATCTGGCGTCTCTGACCGTCCTATGAAAGGCGCGGTTCCTTTCCAGTCTCCTGAATCCATGGAGATTTCTCTGCCTCTTCCTAATTATGGCGTGATAAAAGGAATGGGAATTAAAGAAGGAATTACTTTGATTGTAGGGGGCGGCTATCATGGAAAATCTACTTTACTGAAAGCTTTGGAACTTGGGGTATACAATCATATTTCCGGAGATGGAAGAGAATATGTGATTACAGATAGTTCTGCCTTAAAGATCCGGGCAGAAGACGGAAGAAGCATTAAACAGACAGATATTTCTATGTTTATCAACAATCTTCCCAATAAAAAAGATACTGTTCATTTTTGTACAGAAGACGCCAGCGGAAGTACCTCCCAAGCCGCCAACGTAATAGAGGCCATGGAAGCGGGAACAGAACTGATACTGATTGACGAAGATACCAGCGCCACGAATTTCATGATTCGGGATGAGCTGATGCAGCGGGTGGTACACAGAGATTCAGAACCCATCACTCCCTTTATCGACCGGGTACAGGAGCTTTTCAATTGCTTCGGTATTTCTACCATCCTGGTAGCAGGAAGCTCCGGTTCCTATTTTCACAGAGCAGATTGTATCATTCAGATGGATCACTATCTGCCAAAAGATATCACCGCATATGCAAAACAAGAAGCGGAATCCTTTCCCCTTCCCAGTGATCTGGTAGAATCCTGCCCTGATCCCTCTTTTAAGAGAACCGTAAAAACAGACCACAATTTTTGCAAAAACGATCGAATAAAATTAAAAACCCAGGGACGGGATTCTATTTTAATCAACAAAGAAATCATAGATCTCCGTTACGTAGAACAATTATCTGATATAGAACAACTGTCTACCTTGGGATATCTGGTAAAATATGCTCAGCTTCATATCTTTGATGGAAAGAAGACCTTATCTGAATCAGTGGAAGAACTCTACAGAATGTTAGAGACGAAAGGCCTTGATTCTATCTGTGAAGGAAGCTATATCCCCAGCGGACTTGCTATGGTAAGAAAACAGGAAATCTTTGCCTGCTTTAACCGATACCGCTCCCTTCGAATGTAAATTCTAAAAGGGCAGCCCCAAAAGCGGCTGCCCCTTTATCTTATCTTCTTTATCAAAAATCTTTATACTTTAAAAAATCCTTATACTTTAAATCTCTTCATTTCACCAATCAGTTTTTCTGCATTTACCGCAACATTCTGAGCAGATTCCGCTACATCTTCACTGTTGCCTGTCACACTGACAGCTTCATTGGCAAGATTCTCTGCTGTGGCAAGAATCTCCTCCGCACAGGCTGATTGTTCTTCTGTAATAGCGGCTACGGAAGCAGCCACTTCATCTACTTTCTCTACGTTTTCAATGATTTCCTGAACAATATCATTGGTAGTCCCCACGGTCTCGTAAATTTTCTGGAAAGTACCGGAAGCTGTCAAAATCAAATTACTGCTCTCATTGATATTTCCTGTGCTGATCTTTGTCTTCTCCACAGCATCTTCCACCAGATGATTGATCTCTGATGTGATCTCTGAAATCTGACGAACGGAATCTGCACTGGTCTCTGCCAGATTTCTGATCTCTTCCGCAACTACTGCGAAACCTTTTCCGGCTTCTCCTGCCCGTGCTGCTTCAATAGCTGCATTCAAGGACAGTAAATTTGTCTGTGAGGCAATATCTCCAATAATATCCACGAATCTTTTGATCTCTTCTGTAGAACCTCCTACCTTTCCTACAGATTCTTCCAGTTGACCTACGGATACTTGGATCATCTCCATCGCATCTTTTACCTGCCCCATATCATCTTTTCCTTTTTTAGAAATACGGACAGTCTCTTCCATTTTTTCTCTTGCATTGGCTCCATTTTCTCCGGTTTTTGATACAAATATAGCAAGAGAGGTAGCATTTTCCGCCACTTCTGATACAGCTTTTGCCAATTCTTCCACGGTATTTTTCAATTCCTGCATAGAATCAGACTGATTGGAAGCTGATCCATAAAGAGTTTCCGATACTTCACTGCTCATCTCTGCCTGCTCATTGAGCTGGTTGGAAATACTGAAAATTTCTCCGATGGTCTTGCGCATAGACTCAATAAACTTCTGCATGCTAAGTCCCATTTTAGAAATTTCATCCTGGCCTTTAGCGTTAATCTCCACAGTAAAATCGCCTTCTGTGATTCTTCCGATATCCTCTGTCAGACTCTTGATGGGAAGAATAATCACATGTACAATTCGAACTACAAAAACAAATATAACAAGAACTGCTAAAAATAATATCAGTATCATTTTCTGTCGAAGGCTGTACAGATCTTTCAGAATATCATCTTCTTTAATGGCAGATACAAGAATCCAATCCGTTCCATCTATCGGTTCTGTTACAACGTAATAATTATCTTTTTCCACTGGAACTAATTCTGCTTTCAGGTTATTACTGTCAACTTTTTCTGAAACTTTCTCTAAAAAAGGATTGTTTAAACCTGTAATTTTACTTCCCACCAGTTCTTTGTTCTGATGGGCTAAAATCTCCTTGCTGTTTTTATCAATTAGAAACGCCGTTCCTGTATCCATCACTTTAATTTCAGAAATCCGCTCAGACACACTGTTTAGGAATACGTCTGCCGCTGCAACCGTTGTCACTCCTTTTAAACCTTTTAAAAGAGTAGTTGCACTGACAATATACTCTCCAGTATCCGCATCCAGATAAGGGGAACCGTATGTAAATTCTTCATGCTGCAGACCTTCTTGATACCAATCTCTCTCTGTCACAACAAAATCTTCTCCTGGCTCCCATCCCGACAGATCTAAATAATTTCCCTGATCGTCTCCAATATAGACGCCTGTAGGAAAATTCTCATTCATTCCAACTATTGACTGAAGATATTCCCTTGTCTCTTCTTCATTCATCTGCATACTATCTAAATCATGATGAATCATTCTCAAAGTAGAAAGAATTCCTTCTGACCAAGTCTCAATCTCTCCTGTCTGAGTTCTTGTTTCTGCAGTCAATTCTTTTTTTGCCTGATCTGTAATAATACTCTTAGAAACACTGTAGGACAATCCTATAATTATTATGATTGCCAAAGTTACGCAAGGAATGATTGCCACCAACAGTTTTCCTTTTATTCCTTGAAGAGCCTTTATCTTATCCTCTTTTTTTATCATTTTACCATCTCTATTTGTCTCGCCCATTCCTTGTACCTTCCTTTTCCCCTTCACAGGTATTCTTTTACATTATATCATGAATTTTACCGAAAATAAATGAAGAGTTGAATATTTTTTCATCAAAATTCACATAGCATCACATTTTTTTGCTACTACAACAAATCTTTTTTCTTCTTCCTCACCAAAGCAAGTGGAAAGGGTCAAAAAGGTATCTCCATATTCTGCTTCTTCTCCAGTATCGTAGAGAGATAATTTTTTTACATTTTCATAAAATTCCTGAAATTCTTCTTCTGTATCTGCCTGATAAAATTGATAATAGGGAAATTCTTCTTCTCGGTACAATGTTGAATGAAAAACTCCTATGATTTGATAAGTCCGCTTCTCATAAAGAGTATCAAAAGAAATCACGGAATGTTCCTTGTAAAAAGACTCTTTTTCATATCGGTTCAATTCTCCAAACATAGAACCATCCCGCATATTATGCCCATAAATAATAAAATTGGTTCCCGGCGTATCTAAATCAGCAATTGCCCTCACATACAAGCAGCCATATTTATCTTCTTCTCTATAAAAATTATGATGAAGATAATACTCATCATTTTCACACTGCATAACTGGATAGTCAATTTCCGTTCCCTGGATCTTAAGCCAGCCTGCCAAATCAGAATTTTTTCGAAACAAATCTTCAAATTTAGGAAGTATCTTCTGTTTTGAATTTTCTTTTCCAGAAGAAAATAATTCTGCAGTATCTTCTGTTTTTAGAAGATTTCTCAATTCTTCTGATTGTTTTTCATGTTTGGCAGATGCAACATATGCCTGACCCACTGGAATCAGGCATATGATCATAATGATAAAAAGTATTCTCCTTATAAATGTGAATTTCTTTTTGTTTTTTCCAGACACACTTCTCTCCATTCCACAGTCACACTCTTCCCAATACTATGGTAATATGCCAAAAACAAGAAAATTGCAGCCAATGCAAAGATCCTCTGAAATCTTCCTCCCTGTTTTCCAAAACCCACTAATCTCTGAAGAATATCTTCTTTTTCCTGTTCTGTAATTCCGTGTTCTCCTGCAAAATACAGCAGCAGATAACCGAATCCTGCAATCATAGAAAAAGTTGCATACATTTTAATATGAGTATAATCTCCTGTTTTTGGTTCTGGTCCTCTAGGTAGTTTTGTATCTGCAGAAGGTCCCGGATCTTTTGGATTCTGAGGCTCTATCACTGTTTCTTTCTGAATCTTAATTGTGATCTGAGCTTTACTTTCATTTTCAGCATTATCTCTTGCAGTTACTTTCAGAGTATGGGTTCCTTTTCCAGATATCTCTACTTTAAAATCATAAGATTCTACCAATTCTTTTTCAAAATCTTCCTTCGGCAGCGTTACTTCTTTTTCTTTATCTATCTGATAAGTAATTCCTTGAATTCCTCCTGTAATTCTTCCTTCTTTCCCATCTTCCACCAAAACGCTTATCTCTGCTGTCTCTCCATCTTTTCGATTCTTTGTGTCTGAAAAATGAATGACAGGCGCATTATCTTCCAAAATAATGCCTCTACCGGCTGCGGTAAGAATTTTCTGCCCAGAAAGATTCCCTGCATTATCTCTGCAGCTTAGAACAATTTTTCCTTTAAATTCTTTTTCTATTTGAAACTTTACTTCATACTTTCCAGTACCAGCCTCTTTCTGCAGTCCCCTTAGCACAGAAGCTGCGCTTCCATAGGCCATTATCTGTTCAGAATCTTCATAGAGCTCTGTAATCTGAACAGTACCTTTTTCTTTTGTTCCATCTTCCCAGATCAATGTATATTCTGCACTTTTAAGACCGCTTCCCTCTTCCGTCACAGGAACTGTGACTACAATTCCTGGTTTTTGTATGATCCAATTTAAAAAATCTTTGTATCCAGAACTGAAAGAAGCCTTTTCCATCTCAGGCGCTAATTCATCCTTCCACTTTGCAGGAAGAACTGTCCAAAGATTGGCAGTATTTTTTTCTACCGGCTGGTCAAAATCCCATAATCTTTCATTTTCTTCATTTTCATTCAAATACCATCCCTTGAAATTATATCCTCTTCTTCCAGGATCCTTTGGCTTTTGAAGCAGGCCTCCATAAGGGATCTTTTGTGTCTCTGGAACAGTTCCATTGCCTCCTTTCAAGTCAAAGCTGACTTCATAAATATTCCGGTCATAATAAAGTTTTAACACCAGATTTTCATTTTCCGTCAAAGTTCCCACTGCATTTCTGGAAGGATGAGAAGTATTTTCCTTAAAACCTTCGTATTTTTTTGCCTTTGCAGCTACTGTGGAGCCCTTGGTTCCAAATAAAGTCTCTGTATCAGAATCTATTTTTGTGTATCCTTCCCCTTCTAAATCTTGCTGATAATGTTCTATTTTGTAAGACACTGCGTTGGGATCTCTTTCCCACTTTGCATAGAGCACTGTATCTTGATCAAACTTCTGGACGCTGTATGCCGGATAAGAAATTCCATTTCCATCTGTCCTAGTATTCCATCCCTGAAAGAGATATCCTCCCCGGACAGGCCCAGATGCAATCTTAAATTCAGGCTTTTGGTAAGTAATTTTTTCATGGACATTGGCATAACATGCTTTTTTCTCTGCCTTGGGCACAGACATTTCACTGCCCGTCTGACCTTCTATATTTAGATCGTAAGAAAGATTCACATCTTTCTGATAGATTCCATAGAAAGAAGCGTCTTCTGTCAATACCACATCTTTTTCTTCTTCTGTATCGCAGTCATATTTTGAAAGATCTCTGCTCCAGCCTAAAATATTCCAGCCAGGCATTTCTTTTAATTTTGGGGTTGTTACCCTTGCAGTATCGTCTTTGGCAATCTCTGAGGTTATGGTTTCTTTTTCACAATTTTCTCCTGAATAGAAATCGGCATCAAAAGTATTCTTTTCTTCAGAAGGATTTTTTAAAGTGATATAAATATTGTTCTTCTCTTTATCCAATACTTTATAGTATGGCACTCCAGAAGGCCAAAAAGGCAAAATCAAGTGTACTTTATCAATATCTGATTCGGAAAGTTGATACCCTTCTGTACCTTTTACAATTACAAATCCTTCTGCCTCTTGTACAACTAAATATTTATTTGGATTTGGGTCCTTTAAATCTATACGAAGGTTAACAGGATCGTTCATTGTACCAGTAATCTGAATTGGATTTGGAGGATTTTTATCATATTCTTCTATATGTCGCCATTTCTTAGGAAACTCCATATAAATAGAATCTACACCAGAATCCGAATCTCCATCTCCGCAAAGTTGAACTTCCTTAGATATTGTAAGAGTGCCTATCCCTTCCGAGCTAAAAACCATAATTCCACCTGCTCCTTTATTAGGATGCAGATCATCTCCATCTGTTCTTCTGCCTTTATTATCTTTAAAATATCCTCCATATAAAAAAGTATCTGAATTAGTATTACTTATACATCCAAAAGAATATCCAGTATTTCCTATAAATTTCCCACCATATATATATAATTTTCCGCCATAACTATTTTTAATAAGACCTCCTGCATTATTCTGATAAATACCGCCATAAATTTTTAAAATGCTTTGACCAAAAATATTTATAACGCCAAAATCAGTAATAAGGTCCATTGCTCCCCAATCTTTTCCATTATTTTCAAACAAAACATCATTAATAATTAATTCACCTTTTTGTTCAATTGTAATTACAGTTCCACTGGCATCTTTATAACAATTTCTTATGACGCATCCACTTTCTAATGTCATTCGACTGCCACTTCCATTAATACAAATAGTAGAATTCTCACTTGGAGCAATTGAAGTTGCACCTCCCCAATCTTTTCGATTTTTTCCATCTATCACAATATCTCTCAAAGTCAACTCTCCACTATTTCTTACAGTAAATCCTGAAACCCCATTTCCCCTTTCAATTGTTCCACCGCCTGTAACGACAACTTTATTTTCTATGTTTACTTGTCCCTTCAATGTTAAAGTAACACCAGCTTTTACATTAATCTCTCCCTCTGTCGTAATACTTCCTTTTTCCCATACAGTATCTTCTTCAATATTTCCACAGGAAGGCTGCACTGGATCAGAACTTCTTGTTGATGTATCTGCAGTCAACAAAACATCTTCTTCTGATTCAATTATTTTTAATTCTTTTTCTTCTTGAATCCTTTCCTTTGATTCTTCTCCTGAAATATCTTCAGTAAATGAATCTCTCTTTTTGTTTTCTTCCTCTATTTCACTTATTTCACTTATTATCTCTTCTTCCTGAGAGATATCTGGTTCTTTCACAAACACATTGATCTTCGGCAGTTCTACTCCTTCTGAAAGCGTATACTCTCCTAATAAATCAGGTGTAAAAACATAAAGGCCTTCTACGTCACTGTTGTATTCCGGCGTGCTTATCCAGGTAATATTTTCTATTTGAACAATCTCTTCCGTATGTAAGACTGTTTCTTCTTGTTCTGTCTCTTGTACAGAATCACAGACTGCCGTCAATGTCTCTGGAAGACTTAACTGATCCAGAGAAGTTTCAGTATCCACAACCTGTTCTTTTATCTCTACTGGCAGATCAGAAAAAGACAAAATATTTTTCTGAACTCCTTCTGCAAACACTTTAGAATCATAAAATTCCAAAGGAAAAGACACTGCAAGCAGACAAATACATAACAAAATAGACGATAATTTTTGTATTACTGAACCTTTTCTTTATTTTAAAGACTCTTTTTCTAAATTTCTTTTTTCTAAATTTTCTTTTCCTAAATTTTCTTTTTTCATAACATTTTACACTCCATTGTAATTTTCCCACATTCCCTTGTGATATAAAACAACCTAAATTATAAATATTATAAAATATTAATAAGATAATTTCCACAAAATTTCTTATTATTTTTAAAATTAATGTAACAATTTTCCGATAAAGTATTGATTTATTCCAATAGTTTCTATTGCGGATTAAAGTCATTCTATCTCTCTTTCCATTTTATAGAAAGAGGCTTCTGTAACACATAGCATTATGCTATACATTACAGAAGCCTCTTTTTTGAATTATTTATGTTACTTATCTTGGATAAAAAGATAAGTTATGTATCATCCTATTTTCTTCCAGCCTGCCAGCGCATTCCCCAGCCAAAGGCCTGATCCAACTCTCGGTGTCCTGGATAAAACTGTACTATTTTTTCTACGCTGAATGTCTGATCTTCCTGATTTTCAAATAAAGCCAGTCCGCACATAATATTTGAAGAATTATAACTGTCCATCTTTACAATCAGATCTTCCGCTCCTGGATATTTAATGGTTACAATGGCGTCAGCCTGCTGCCAGTTAGCCACGCCTTCATAGATAAAAGTATAGACAAGAACTCTTTTTATATCGGCAATTCTATTTCCATTGATTCTAAGATTTTCTCCTGCTGCAGCGGCTCCTGTCCGATCGTCGCCGTCCAATGAAATAAAGGGGGGACGATCAAAAGAACCAAAACTATTTCCAAGGGCCTGTACCGCCCCTTTGCTGCCGTCCTTTAATTCATACAGACAGCCCAGATCTAAATCTATTCCCTGACTGCCTCCTAACAAACCAGATAAAAAACCTTTTTTTACCGGTTTTGAATTCCAGTTTAGATTCACAAGAATCTCTCCCAGCCCTGCCGGAGATTTTTTTTCTAAACTTACTTTTTGTCCCTTTTGTAAATTAATAGCCATCTTATTACCTCCTGTTCTTTTATAAATCTTCTTTATCTTCTTTTGCCCTTCTCACCAATTCATCCATTAACTTTTGATTAATAAGTTCTTCGTTATTTTCTTGGCCGCCTTCTAAATTAGTTTTATTGACTTCTTCCTTACTGAAATCATTTTCATTTTCTTCTTCCCCTTGGTTCTCCATGTCGCCTTCTATGCCACTTTCTCCTTCTAACAAAGATTTGTCTTCTCTCACTTTTGCAATGCTTGCTACAGTGATATCTTCTGCAAGATCCATCAGTTTTACGCCGGAAGTTACACGTCCTAAAACAGAGATTCCCTCTACTTTCATACGAATAATAATTCCTTCTGTGGTGATCATCATAATCTCATTTTCCTGATCCACAGCCTTGACGCCTACGATATTTCCTGTCTTTTCAGTAATTTTATAACATTTCACTCCCTTACCGCCGCGGTTCTGAGGTGTAAATTCATCCATTCTGGTCAATTTTCCCAAACCCTTTGCGGAAGCGATCAACAGATATTCTCCCTGGGTATTCATCTGCATTCCTACTACTTCATCCCGGTCAGACAAATTCATACCAATCACACCCATAGAGGTTCTTCCAGTACTTCTCACGTCTGTCTCATGAAAACGAATACATTGGCCATAACGAGTTACCAGAATCATATCTTTGCTGTTATCTGTCAATTTTACTTCGATCAATTCGTCTTCTTCCCGAAGATTGATGGCAGCCAGACCTTTTTTTCGCACATTTGCGTAATCTGCCACAGGCGTTTTCTTTACAATTCCATTTTTGGTAGCCATAAACAGATAATGATCATCTTTATATTCCCGAATTGGAATCACTGCCGTAATCTTTTCGCCCGGCTGTAACTGCAGTAAATTGATAATAGCTGTTCCTCTGGCTGTTCTGCCTGCTTCTGGTATCTCATAAGCTTTCATTCGATACACTTTACCTGTATTAGTAAAAAACATGAGATAATGATGGGTGGTAGTCATCAGCAGTTCTTCAATATAATCGTCTTCTATGGTCTCCATTCCTTTGATTCCCTTACCGCCTCGATTCTGGCTTCGGAAATTATCTACGCTCATACGCTTGATATATCCTAATTTCGTCATCGTAATGACTGTATTTGACACAGGAATCAAATCTTCCATGGAAATATCATACTCGTCAAATCCAATAGAAGTTCTGCGGTCGTCTCCAAATTTGTTGGAAATCACCATTATCTCTTCTTTAATTACACCAAGAAGTTTTTTCTCGTCTGCAAGAATTTCTTTTAATTCTTTGATCAATTCCATTAACTGATTATACTCTGCTTCCAGTTTTTCTCGTTCCAAACCAGTCAATGCTCTCAGACGCATATCTACAATAGCCTGAGCCTGAGCGTCCGATAATGCAAATCTTTCAATTAAACGTGTCTTTGCAAGCTGTACATTTTCACTGCTTCGTATAATACTGATTACTTCATCAATATTATCAAGGGCAATCAGCAATCCCTGCAAAATATGGGCCCGTTCTTCTGCTTTGTTCAGCTCATATCTGGTTCTTCTGGTGACAACTTCCTCCTGATGTTTCAGATAATACTTTAACATGTCATTCAGATTCAGCACCTTCGGCTCATTGTTCACCAGAGCCAGCATAATCACTCCAAAGGTATCCTGTAATTGGGTATGTTTATAAAGCTGATTCAACACCACATTGGGATTCACATCCCGGCGCAGTTCAATGCAGATTCTCATACCTTCCCGGTTGGATTCATCACGAAGATCGGTAATGCCGTCCACCTTCTTATCCCGGACAAGATCTGCAATCTTCTCAATCAGTCTTGCTTTATTTACCATATAGGGCAGTTCTGTTACCACAATACGATTTTTTCCGTTTGCCATAGGCTCAATATCAGAAATCGCACGAACTTTGACTTTTCCACGTCCCGTTCGGTAAGCCTGATCAATACCTGAAGTTCCAAGAATCATTCCGCCTGTAGGAAAATCTGGTCCTTTCACAATATTTAATATTTCTTCAATTTCAGTTTCCCTGTCTTCTTCTACTCGGTTGTCAATGATTTTCACCACCGCAGCAATCACTTCCCGAAGGTTGTGAGGTGGAATATTGGTAGCCATTCCCACTGCTATCCCTGTGGTTCCATTTACCAAAAGATTAGGATAACGGGAAGGCAGAACTAAAGGTTCCTTTTCTGTCTCATCAAAGTTAGGTCCAAAATCAACCGTATCTTTATTGATATCAGCTAACATTTCCATGGAAATCTTACTTAGACGAGCTTCTGTGTAACGCATGGCCGCCGCGCCGTCGCCGTCCACAGAACCAAAATTTCCATGACCGTCTACCAACATATATCTTGTGGACCATTCCTGAGCCATATTGACCAGAGCTCCATAAATTGAACTGTCTCCGTGAGGATGATATTTACCCATAGTATCACCTACGATACGGGCACATTTACGATGAGGTTTATCTGGTCCGTTATTCAGTTCGATCATAGAATAGAGAATTCTTCTCTGCACTGGCTTTAATCCATCTCTGACGTCTGGAAGTGCACGAGACGCAATGACACTCATGGCATAATCTATATAAGATTTTTCCATTGTTTTCTTTAAATCAATATCATCTACTCTGTCGAATATTTTGTCATCCATCTATTTTCCTCCATTACACATCCAGATTTTGAACATATTTTGCATTTGCCTCGATAAAATCACGTCTGGGCTCTACTTTATCTCCCATCAACGTGGTAAATGTCAAATCTATCTCTGAGGCAGTCTCCTCATTGATGGTGACTCTCTCCAAAATTCTGGTTTCCGGATCCATAGTGGTCTCCCACAATTGTTCCGCGTCCATCTCTCCAAGTCCTTTGTAACGCTGAATCTTATTATTTCCGTCTCTTCCGATCTCTTTTAAAATATTGTCTAATTCTACTTCATCATAGGCATACCAGATCTTTTTATTTTTCTCTACTTTAAAAAGAGGCGGTTTTGCCAGATATACATATCCTTGTTTGATCAGTTCCGGCATAAAACGGTACATAAAGGTAAGCATCAACGTACTGATATGGGCCCCGTCCACGTCTGCATCCGTCATGATAATAATCTTGTGATATCTCAATTTAGAAATATCAAAATCTTCATGAATCCCTGTTCCAAATGCAGTGATCATAGCCTTGATCTCTGCATTTCCATAGATCTTATCAAGGCGTGCTTTTTCCACATTTAAAATCTTTCCACGAAGAGGAAGAATTGCCTGGGTCGCCCGGCTTCTGGCGGTTTTGGCAGAACCTCCCGCCGAATCTCCTTCCACGATAAATATTTCACAATTTTTCGGATCTTTGTCGGAACAGTCTGCCAGCTTTCCAGGAAGAGAAGTATTTTCCAATGCCGTTTTTCTTCTGGTCAGATCTCTGGCTTTTCTGGCGGCTTCCCTGGCCCGCTGAGCTAAAAGGGACTTCTCACAGATCACTTTTGCAACCATAGGATTTTGCTCCAGAAAATAAGTGAGCTGTTCGCTGACTATATTGTCCACTGCTCCCCTGGCCTCGCTGTTTCCAAGTTTTTGTTTCGTCTGTCCCTCAAACTGAGGTTCTTGTATCTTAACACTGATAATAGCTGTCATTCCTTCTCGAATATCATCTCCAGAAAGAGCCGCCTCGTTTTCCTTTAAAATCTTATTTGCTTTTGCATAGGCGTTAAAAGTCTTTGTCAATGCATTCCGAAATCCTGCAAGATGGGTTCCGCCTTCCGGCGTAGTAATGTTATTGACAAAACTATAAGTAGCGTCGTTATAAGAATCGTTATGCTGCATAGCTACTTCCACATAAACGCCGTCTTTCTCTCCCTCGCAGTAGATTACATTTTCATAAAGAGCTTCTTTGCTGTGATTTAAGTAGGTAACAAATTCTTTGATACCCCCTTCATAGTGAAATTCTCTTTCCTGTTCCAGCCCTTCTCTCTCATCAATCAGACGAATCTTAATTCCCTTTGTCAAAAAGGCCATCTCACGAAGACGTTGTTTTAAGGTATCATACTCAAATACAGTATCTTCAAAAATACTTCCATCTGGAGAAAATGTCACTTGAGTACCTGTCTTTTCTTCCTCACATTCTCCTGTCACTTTCAGCGGATACATACTTTTTCCTCGTTCGTACCGCTGTTTATAGATTTTTCCTTCATGAAAAATCTCAACTTCCAGCCAGTTAGAAAGAGCGTTTACAACAGAAGCTCCCACTCCGTGAAGACCGCCGGACACTTTATAACCGCCGCCGCCGAATTTTCCTCCTGCATGAAGAACAGTAAATACGACTTCCACTGCCGGAAGACCTGCTTTATGATTAATTCCTACTGGAATTCCACGTCCATTATCTGTCACACATATACAGTTATCCTTCAGAATACGAACCTCTATCGTATCGCAGTATCCTGCCAAAGCTTCATCTACAGAATTATCTACAATCTCATAGACAAGATGATGAAGTCCCCGCAAAGACGTACTTCCAATGTACATGCCAGGTCTTTTTCGGACTGCCTCCAATCCTTCCAGAATCTGAATCTGATCTGCTCCGTATTCTGCATTCGTATTTGTACTTGTGCTCATTTAATTCCTCCAATTTCTAAAAACTGTTCTCAGATTTTACAGTTCCATTGACTACCTTAAAAACTTTGTTGATTTCAAATCGATTTTTCACAAACTCATCTAACCCCGTACATGTAATAATTGTCTGAATATCATGAATACTGTTTAACAAAAAATTTTGACGGCTGCTGTCTAATTCTGATAACACATCATCTAGTATCAAAATCGGTTTTTCTTTGATAGATTCTTTTACCAGCTCTATCTCCGAAAGTTTTAAGGACAGTGCGCAGCTCCTTTGCTGCCCCTGAGAACCAAATCTGCGAATATCAATTCCATGGATCAGAAAACACATATCGTCTCTGTGGGGACCCACAGAAGTCATGCCTAATTTCAAATCCCTTTCCTGATTTTTTAATAACTCTTTTTCGAAATCTTCCTCCTTCACATTTGGCTCATAACTTAACAACAATTCTTCCTTTCCACCGGAAAGATTCTTATGTATCTCATATATAATTTCATTTAACTGTTTTACAAATTTATCTCTTGTTTCTATAATTTTCTTTCCATAGTCTGTTAACTGCATATCCCAGACAGGAAGAGTATCCTTTAGTTCTTTTTTATAATTGATATCTTTTAGAAGTTTATTTCTTTGATTTAATATTTTATTATAATTTGTCAGATGAAACAGATAGATCTTATCTAATTGACTAAGTTCAAAATCCAGAAACCTTCTTCGTTCGGAAGGCCCATTTTTAATAATATTCAAATCCTCTGGAGAAAAAAATACGATATTTAAAATACCAAAAAGTTCTGAGGCTTTTTTTATCGGTATTTTATTAATGGCAATTCCCTTGGAACGATTTTTTTTGATATGCATATCAATCTGATAATCTTTCTCTTTTTTCACTACAATTGTTCTGATATGCGCCTCTTCTTCTCCAAACTTTATCAGTTCCTTATCTTTACTTCCCTTATGAGATCTTGTGGTTCCGCTTACGTACACAGATTCTAAAATATTCGTTTTTCCCTGTGCATTATCCCCATATAAGATATTGGTTCCCTTATCAAATTCCAGATACAGATCGCTGTAATTGCGAAAAGAATTCAACGCCACGGATTTTAAGATCATTTTATAATTTTGATTGTCTCTCCTTCAAAAGAGACAATATCTCCATCTACTAATTTTTTTCCTCTCTGGTACTCGATCTCTCCATTTACAGATACCAGCCCATCTTGAATTACCAGCTTGGCTGTCACACCAGAATCCACCAGATTAGCGGCCTTTAACGCCTGTCCCAGCTTAATATAATCACTTCTTAACTTAATCTCTTCCATCTATGTTCCTTTCAAAAATAACAAGATTTTTTCGCGCCAGGTGCAAGAGGAAAGGCACCTGGGTACATATTGGCATCTCATAAAAGATTACAAGAAAGAATCCTGCGGAACAGGATTCTCCGCCTGCGGCGGGCCGCTCTTGCGGTTCACTTCCTTTCCGCCGCAGTGCGATCATTCTATTTTCTTTTATAGGAAATTCCTTCGGATTTCCTATAAGAGAAAATAATTTTTTAGTTAGATGCCGCGTTAAAATTAACCGGCAAAATCAAGTAAATAAAAGTCTCATTATCATCTTTGATAAAACAAGGAGCTTTTGGATTTACCATATAGAGGGTTACCTCTTCTTCATCAATAACACGAAGGGCGTCGATAAAAAATTTGGGATTAAATCCAATTAAAATATCTTTTCCATCTTTTTGAATGTCAATATCTTCATTCAGGGAACCAATAAAGGAACTGATCTTCAATTCCATATTTCCATCTGTGATATTCATGATAATGGGTTTCTTATCTCCTTCTTTTACAAGCAGGGTAGCTCGGTCAATACAATCTAAAAGTTCTCGTTTATTGATCTTAATCTTCGTCTCATAATCAGAAGATAACATCTGTTCGATCTTAAAATATTCTCCTTCGATCAGACGTGATACCACTGTGGTGCTGGCAAATTCAAATACAATATGATTATCAGTAAAAAACATACTGACAGATTCGTTGGCATCTCCTGGAAGAATTTTACTTACCTCTTGAAGCGTTTTTCCTGGAACTACAACTTTGTGGTCTTCATAAGGCTCTTTTAATTCAATGGTTCGGATAGAGATACGATGTCCGTCTAAGGACACTACCTTAAGCTGATTTTCCTTGATCTCGAATAATTCTCCTGTCATCAATTTATTTGTATCGCTGTCTGCAATAGAAAAAATGGTCTGTCTGATGACTTCTTTCAAGGTAAACTGAGAGAGAATTACAGGCTGATTCCTCTCAATATAGGGAAGATAAGAGAAATCTTCTCCTGATTTTCCGATAATATTGAATTTTGCTTTTTCACAGGTAATGATTGTCTTAAAAGAAGCGTCTGTCTCAATCGTTACATCATTGTCAGGAAGTTTTCTTACAATCTCTGAAAATATTTTTGCATCTAATGCGATGACTCCCCGTTCTGCAATTTCTCCTTCTATTTTTGTCTCAATTCCTAATTCCATGTCGTTGGCAGTTAATTTTATCTCATTGGTAGAAGCGTCGATTAAAATGCATTCTAAAATTGCCATGGTAGTTCTTGAAGGTACTGCTTTTGATACAATATTAACTCCGTGTAAGAGATTTGATTTGGAACATATAATTTTCATGTTGTGAATAACTCCTTCCTGAGCTTAAAGATATATCTATAATAAAAAGATTCATAGTCTTCGTCATAGGGCATGTTCAAAAGTTTGTAAGTCCAGGAACCCTGAACTTTAAAGGATTTCTTCTCTTAAAATAGGTGTAAGACCCTGTGAATGTTCTCTTGAAATGGTCTGGACAGGCTGTGAATAAGATGAAGACTGTCAAAGTGATATTGATGTAAAAAAATCACTTTTGTGGATAAATATCAGAGTTGTCCAGATATTTTCAAGAACTTAATTTGGGTTAATTTTTTTCTTGATGGTTTCGATCAGATGATGAAAATTTTCATTGTTCTGATATTCCTTTGTTATTTTTTTAACGCCATAGATAATGGTGGAATGGTCTCTTCCTCCCAAGAGAGCTCCGATAGTCTCTAAAGGCGCTGAAGTCATATTTTTACATAGATACATGGCGATCTGCCGGGGTTTGGCAATATCGTTACTCCTGGTCTCAGAGATCATTTGATCAGTGGAAATATTGAAGTGTTCTGCTACGATCTCAATGACAAGCTGAGGTGTGATCTCCTTTGGCTTGTCCGGAGATATGATATTTTGAAGTTCCCGCACTGCAACTTCCATGGTAATATCCGTGTGTTCCAGATTAGAAAAGGCCAGCAGTTTATTTAGAGCTCCCTCTAACTCACGAATGTTGGACTTAATATTGATCGCAATATAATCCAGAATTTCATCATTTAGCTGAAATCCGTCCATCTCTTCTTTTCTTCTTAAGATAGCCATTCTTGTCTCATAATCTGGATATCCGATATCAGCTAAAAGCCCCCATTCAAAACGAGAACGGATTCGTTCTTCCAAAGTTTCCATTTCTTTGGGAGGTTTATCGGAAGAAAGAATAATCTGTTTTCCAGAAGAATGAAGTACGTTAAAGGTGTGGAAAAATTCTTCCTGGGTACTTTCTTTTCCTATAATAAACTGTACGTCGTCAATCATCAGCACGTCTACAGTGCGATATTTGTCCCGAAGTTTTGTCATGGCGGAAGCATTACCATTACGAATGGAATCAATTACTTCGTTTGTAAATTCTTCAGAGGTAACATAGATTACTTTTTTGTCTGGCTTCTGCTGCAGAATAAAATGTCCGATAGACTGCATTAAATGAGTTTTTCCAAGTCCCGGTCCTCCATAAATATAGAGAGGATTGTATACTTCTCCTGGAGACTCTGACACAGCAAGGCTGGCAGCATGGGCAAATTTGTTATTTTTTCCGACTACGAATGTATCAAAGGTATAGTTGGGATTCAAATTACTTTTTTCAATACTTGGAATAAATTCAGAATTTTTATTCTGAAAGGCTTTGATGTTCTGGGCCTGTTCCTGTAAAATAAATTCGATTTCGTAGTCAACACCTGTAATTTCTGCAATGGCTACTTTGATAGGAAGGGTATACTTTTTTGTAATATAATTTAATCCCATCTGTTCAGATGGAACTAAAATATAAAGTTTGTTTCCTTCAATGCTGTATACACTTAAAGGTTTCAGCCAGGTGTTAAAGGAAACATCTGTAAGCTCATGCTCTGTTTTTACAGTTTCCAGTATTTCTTCCCATTTTTTTAAAATAAGTTCCATATAATTCTCCAAACTTCATTTTTCTATATTCATAGTCTTCCATATTTTATAATAACGCAAATCGCCTGAATAATCAATTAAAATTTTACACAGGTATAGGGGGTAGTGAAATGAAAATAATTGTCTTATTTTACATATTATGAAAGAATCCAGTATAGTGAGAGAGACTGAAAGAAAATATCATATGATCTTTCTGTAAATGATTGTCCACAAAATCCATTATAAACATATCTACAATGAAAAAATCCTCTGTTTTTCAGGAAAATTTTTTAGAAAGAGAAAATATTCACAAATTCTTCCAAAAGTTATCCACAAATTATCCACAAATTATGGATAACTTTTGGAAAAGTGGATAAAGTGGATAAGTAGTGGATAATTAATATCTTTTCCTTATTATAATATATTTTGTGAATATTGTTGAAAACAGATATGTAGCAATTTTGTACTTGTTTTTCGCAAAATAGAAATGTTTATGTAATAAACACAATTCACAGGCAGAGAAGACTATGGCCAAATCCTTGTCAGTATTTTATAAATTTTTGTAAAATCTATTGACTTGAGTACATTTTTTGATATAATGAAACATGATGTTTTTTAGCACAGAGGAGGTGGATAACCTATGAAAATGACATATCAGCCAAAGAAAAGATCAAGATCTAAAGTTCACGGATTCAGAGCAAGAATGAGCAGTAAAGGTGGAAGAAGAGTTTTAGCCGCAAGAAGATTAAAAGGAAGAAAAAAATTATCAGCTTAGGCCACAGAATTTGTGGTCTTTCTTCTTACATGAGTTGGAGAAATAATATTATATGAAGTTTTCAGAATCTTTGAAGAAAAACAGTGATTTTCAGAATGTATACAAACATGGAAAATCTTATGCAAATCGTTTTTTTGTCATGTATGTTCTGAAAAATGATCTCGAAAAGAATCGATTAGGAATATCAGTTAGTAAAAAAGTAGGAAATAGTGTTATCAGACATCACATTACAAGATTAGTAAGAGAAGCCTACCGATTGCAGGAAGAAATGTTCCAGTCCGGTCTGGATATTGTCGTAATTGCAAGGGTGGCAGCAAAAAATGTATCTTATCAGGAAACAGAAAAGTCCTTGCTGCACCTGGGAAGTCTTCATCACATTATGTTAAGAAAAGAAGATGGAATATTTTGAAAAGACTATTAATTGCCTTAATCAAGCTATATAGAAAATATCTGTCGCCCATGAAGACCACAAAGTGTCCTTATTATCCGACCTGTTCTACTTATGGGTTGGAAGCCATTGAAAAACACGGTGCGTTGAAAGGGTCCCTGTTAGCCGGATGGAGAATATTAAGATGTAATCCTTTTTCAAAAGGCGGATATGATCCGGTTCCATAATTTAGGAGGTTTATGTATTGACGGAAATTATTTTGACACAGTATCAGGGTAAGATATTGGGTCCAATTGCAAAATTAATCGGCTATATTATGAATGCTCTTTATATGTTTTTGGACAGTACTTTCGGCGTTCAGAATATTGCCCTTTGTATTATTTTGTTTACAGTCATCATTTATATTTTGATGTTTCCATTGACTTACAAACAGCAGAAATTCTCCAGGCTTTCTCAGGAGATTCAACCGGAAATCAATGCAATTCGGGATAAGTATAAGAATAAAAAGGATCAGGCTTCCATTCAAAAGATGAATGAAGAAACCCAGATGATATATCAGAAATATGGGGTTTCCACTATGGGAAGCTGCGTGCAGCTTTTGATTAATATGCCGATTTTATTGGCTATGTATCAGGTTATCCGTAATATCCCAGCTTATGTCAGCAGCGTCAAAGATATTTATACTCCTTTGGTAGAAAAGATCGTAAGTGTAGACGGATATCAGAATACTATGAAGGCTTTTCTGAAAGAATCGGGAGTAGGGGCCGTAAAACTGAATTTTGAGGACGCCACCACTACCATGAATTCTATTATAGATGTGCTCTATGCTCTGCCAAGTCATGGATGGGATCTTTTAAAAGATAGTTTTGCCGGATTAACGGATGTTATCAATACAACAGAAGCCACAATGGCTCATCTGAATAACTTTTTTGGCATCAATATTGCCAACTCTCCTTTGAATCTGATTAAAACAGGGTGGGGAGATAAAGATTTTATTTTAATTATCGGAGCAATTTTAATACCTCTTGTTTCTTATGGTTCTCAGGTATTGAATATAAAATTAATGCCTAATGCCGCCGCGGCTTCAGCCGGAGACAACGATGCAATGGCAAAGCAGATGAAGACAATGAATACAATGATGCCTTTATTCTCTTTGTTTATGGTATTTTCACTGCCGGTAGGTTTGGGTATCTACTGGATTGCCGGTTCTGTAATTCGCTGTATTCAGCAGTTAATTTTGAATAGATATATGAAAGACCTTGACCTGGAAGTTATCATTGAAAAAAACAAGGAAAAGGTAAAGAAGAAAAAAGAGAAAAAAGGCATTTATGAGAATCAGATAGCGAATGCTGCCAGAATTAATACCAGAAAAATTGCAGAACCTATCAGTACCGCGGAAAAAGAAGAAAAAATCCGTGAGCGGGAAGAATATGCAAAGTCAGCCAGATCTGGAAGCCTGTTAGAAAAAGCAAATATGGTAAAAGAATTTAACGAACGTAATAACAAGTAATAGAAACAGGGGGAATTTTTGATGGATTTTATTGAAGTATCAGCAAAAACTGTAGATGATGCTATTACAGAGAGTCTTGTAAAGCTTGGTACAACCAGTGATAAAATTGAATATGAAGTTGTTGAAAAGGGAAGTTCTGGTTTTTTGGGAATTGGAAGTAAACCTGCTGTGATAAAGGTTCGTAAAAAATCTGATATTGAAGATTATGTTTATGATTTTCTTCACAGTGTATTTCTTGCCATGAATATGGATGTGGAAATTTTAATCAACAAGAGTGAAGATGGAAAAAATGTGGATGTGGAATTAAAGGGAGAAGAGATGGGCGTTTTGATTGGAAAACGTGGACAAACTTTAGATTCTCTCCAATATCTGACAAATCTTGCAGTGGGAAAACAAGTCAGCGAGTATGTAAAGGTAAAGATTGATACTGAGGATTACCGAAAAAGGAGAAGAGATACCCTGGAAAATCTGGCAAAAAATATTGCCTATAAGGTAAAGAGAACAAAACGTTCTGTATCTCTGGAACCTATGAATCCTTTTGAGAGACGTGTGATCCATTCTGCACTGCAGAATGATCGCTATGTAAGTACTCACAGTGAAGGTGAAGAGCCTTATAGATATGTGGTGATCACCTTAAAAAGAAATAATTGATCTTTGAATAATAGATAAAAGGCTTTCTCAAAATGTACTTTATGATTGGGAAAGTCTTTTTCTTCTGATTTTAAGAGAAAGGCGCTTTTATGGATACAGATACAATTGCGGCTATTTCCACTGCTGTGACAAATGCAGGAATTGGGATTGTGCGCATCAGCGGAGAAGATTCTTTTCAGATTATAGACAAAATTTATCGTTCCGAAAATGGAAAGAAAATATTATCTCAGGAAAAGAGCCATACCGTACATTATGGTTATATTTGCGATGGGGAAAAGAAAATTGATGAAGTGATGGTTTTAATCTTAAAATCTCCTAATACTTATACAAAAGAAGATACGGTTGAAATTGATTGTCATGGTGGAATCTTGGTTATGAGGCGGATTTTAGAGACTGTCATAAAATATGGGGCAAGGCTGGCAGAACCAGGAGAATTCACAAAAAGAGCCTTTTTAAATGGAAGAATAGATCTGTCTCAGGCAGAGTCTGTCATGGATTTGATCAACGCCAAAAATGATTTTGCTCTGAAATCTTCCATAGATCAATTGGGCGGAAGTTTGAAAAAAGCCATCAAAGAAATGAGAGAGAAGATTCTTCATGAAATTGCTTTGATAGAATCTGCTTTGGATGATCCAGAACATATTTCTATGGAAGGATATGGAGAACAATTGTTGGAAATTTTACAGGAATTGTCCCATAGAATAGAATCTTTGCTTTCGGTTTCTGAGAATGGTCAATTATTAAAAGAAGGAATTAACACTGCAATTATTGGAAAACCCAATGCAGGAAAATCTTCTCTTATGAATGTTTTGGCAGGAAAAGAGCGTGCAATTGTGACGGATATTGCTGGAACCACCCGTGACATGATAGAAGAGCAGGTTAATCTAAATGGCGTCACCTTAAATATCATGGATACTGCAGGAATCCGCGATACCCAGGATGTGGTGGAAAAAATAGGCGTGGACAAGGCAAAGAAATATTTATCAGAATCAGATCTAGTCTTTTATGTCATAGATTCTTCTACAATTTTTGATGAAAATGATAAAGAGATTTTAGAACTTTTAGATCAGAAGAAATCAATTTTATTGTTGAATAAATCTGATTTAGATCCGGTAACTTCAGAAGAAAAAGTAAGACAGATTCTCCAGGAGCGAGAAATGCTGCATCCCCTAATATCTATTTCTGCAAAAGAAAAATCAGGTTTGGAAGAGTTGAAGGCTGTGATCCAGAATATGTTTTTTAAAGGCGAGATTCAGATTCAAGATGAAATATATATTACAAATGTAAGACAAAAGTCATCTCTGGAGTCTGCAAAGGAAAGTCTTTCTATGGTGGAGAGAAGTATCGCAGATGGTATGCCGGAAGATTTTTATTCGATTGATTTGATGAACGCCTATCAAGAATTGGGAAATATTACAGGCGAGACAGTGGGAGAAGATCTGGTGAATGAAATTTTCTCAAAATTTTGTATGGGAAAATAGTATGGATAAAAGGAAAAGGAGAATTTTATGCCTTATATTGAAGAAGAATATGATGTGTGCGTGGTAGGGGCGGGACATGCGGGATGCGAAGCAGCTCTTGCCTGTGCCAGACTTGGTTTAGATACCATTTTGTTTACTGTAAGTGTGGAGAGTATTGCCCTGATGCCTTGTAATCCTAATATCGGAGGAAGTTCCAAAGGTCATTTGGTGAGAGAGATTGATGCTTTGGGAGGGCAGATGGGAATTAACATTGATAAAACTTTTATTCAATCAAAAATGTTGAATTGTTCTAAAGGTCCGGCGGTTCATTCCCTTCGTGCTCAGGCAGATAAGTCAGAGTACACCCGTCTGATGAGGAAAACTTTAGAAAATACCGATCATCTAACCATTCGTCAGGCAGAAGTTACAGAATTGATTGTGGAAAATGAACATATAAAGGGAGTAAAGACTTTTTCTGGTGCTTCTTATTATAGTAAGGCGGTTGTTCTCTGTACTGGAACTTATTTGAAAGCCAGATGTCTCTATGGGGATGTTGTAAATCATACCGGACCAAATGGCCTTCAGTCGGCTGATTATTTGTCAGATTCTCTAAAAGAAAATGGTGTGGAATTGTTTCGTTTTAAAACGGGAACTCCTGCGAGAGTAGATAAGCGTTCCATTGATTTCAGTAAAATGGAAGAGCAAAAGGGAGATGAGAGGGTCGTTCCTTTTTCTTTTACCACAGATCCGGAGGATGTGCAGATTGATCAGGTTTCCTGTTGGCTTACTTATACAAATTTAAAAACTCATGAAGTGATTCGGGAAAATCTGGACCGTTCTCCTCTCTATTCTGGAATGATTGAGGGAACTGGTCCTAGATATTGTCCTTCCATTGAGGACAAGGTGGTAAAATTTGCGGACAAAGAGCGACATCAGGTTTTTTTGGAACCGGAAGGTCTTTATACCAATGAAATGTATGTAGGCGGTATGTCTAGTTCTCTTCCTGAAGATGTTCAATATCAGATGTACCGCAGTGTGGCAGGTATGGAACAAGTAAAAATTGTGCGGAATGCTTATGCCATTGAATATGATTGTATTAATCCGAGACAGCTTTATCCTTCTCTGGAATTTAAAAAGATTCGAGGATTATTTTCCGGCGGTCAGTTTAATGGAAGTTCTGGTTATGAGGAGGCAGCGGCTCAGGGATTGATTGCAGGAATCAATGCCGCTATGTTTTCTTTAGGAAAAGATCCCCTTATCTTAGATCGCTCTACTTCCTATATTGGAGTGTTGATTGACGATTTGGTGACAAAAGAGAATCATGAGCCCTATCGGATGATGACTTCAAGGGCAGAGTATCGTTTACTGCTGCGTCAGGATAATGCAGATCTGCGTTTGTCGAAAATTGGATATGAGGTTGGATTGATCAGTCAGGAAAGATATGACTGGGTTGTGGAAAAAGAACGTTTGATTGAAAAAGAAGTGGAGCGTATTCAGCATGTAAAAATAGGAGCAAACGCTGCTGTTCAGAAGATTTTAGAACTTCATGGGAGTACGCCTTTAAAAACGGGAACCACTCTCGCAGAATTAATCCGAAGACCAGAACTTACTTATGAGATGTTAAAGGAGATTGATTCAGACAGACCGGATTTTCCAGAAGATGTTATTGAACAGGTAAATATTCAAGTAAAATATGATGGTTATATTAAACGTCAGTTGAAGCAGGTAAAAGAGTTTAAAAAATTGGAAAATAAAAGATTACCGGAACATTTTGATTATGATCAGGTGAAAAGTCTCCGCATTGAGGCTAAGCAGAAATTAAATCTCTATCAGCCGGTAAATTTAGGACAGGCTTCCAGGATTTCTGGAGTATCTCCGGCAGATATTTCAGTATTATTAGTCTATTTAGAACAAATGTACCGTAAAAATAAAGAATAGAAAATATTGAAAAATTTGAGCTGTGAGAAAATAAAAGATATCTTAGAATGGAGAAAATCAGAAATGGAAGATTCTTTGAAAAAGTTTCAAGATAAAGGGACAGAATCAAAAATGAAAATTTCTTTGGAAAAATTTCAGAATGGATTAGAACAATTGGAAATACCATATACTTCCCAGCAATTAGATCAATTTTTGATCTTTTATGAGATGTTGATAGAAAAGAATAAAGTGATGAATCTCACTGCAATCACAGAGTTTGAAGATGTAGTAGAGAAACATTTTTTGGATTCTTTAAGTCTTGTAAAACTGGTAGATCTAAAAAGAAAATATTATCTTCTGGATCTTGGAACAGGAGCAGGATTTCCAGGTATTCCACTGAAGATTATGTTTCCAGAATGGAAGATCCTGTTATTAGATTCTCTGAATAAAAGAGTTTTGTTTTTAAGGGAGGTAATAGGAGAATTAAAACTTTCTGATATCTCTGCAGTTCATGGAAGAGCAGAAGAGATGGCTAGAAAGCCAGAATACAGAGAACATTTTGATCTCTGTGTTTCCAGAGCAGTGGCAAATCTTTCTTCTTTAAGTGAATACTGTATTCCATTTGTAAAGCCAGGAGGAAAATTTATTTCCTATAAATCAGGAGAAGTGGAAGAAGAACTTGATCAGGCAAAAAAGGCAATTCATGTTCTGGGGGGAACAATTGAAAAAGTAGAAAAGTTTACATTGGTGGATACAGAATTTTCACGTTCTCTGGTTCAAATTGGGAAGAAGAAAAAAACTCCAAAACAGTACCCCAGAAAAGCAGGCGTACCCTCGAAAGATCCAATTAAATAAAAACTAGTAAAAATAAATCCTCGAACTGTGTGGTCTGCAGTTCGAGGATTCGTTTTTTATCTTATAGGAAAGACCGTGTCCTGTTAAAGCGTGAAAGGGGTTTTCCTATAAGAGAAAGATAATATGCGCACTCGTGCAAAAGGAATATGTCGCTGAAGCGACTGCACTCGGCGCGTCAAAGTGTGCAATCCCCTCAAGATTGAGGGGTAGGGAAGTTGATGTGAGCTTGCCCACTTTGTTTTAAAAACAAAAAAGATTTTATTTTACAGGATTCAGATAAAGATTTAAAATTTCTAAAAGTTTTTCCGGTACTTCCATTTGCGGCAGATATTTTGATTCTGATACATAAGAAAATTCAATGGAAGGATTATGAGAAAGGTAGGAATTTATAATTTTTTCGCTTTCTTCATTATTTCTGCTTCCAATTAAATAGATACTGTTATTGATTTTTTTCAGAGCGTGAATAATACTTATATTTGTATAATTTGACTTTATACTAGACAATAAATATTTTCCATAGCTGTGATTCATATGAGCTGATTCATAGTAAGTATCAATTGTTCTGGTAGGAACCATATGGCTTTTATAAAAATAGTCTTGAGAGAAAAGATGATCAATATTATTTTTTGCAAAAACAAGATTGTAAATCATGGTTCCAAAAACTGGAAGGTCAATTAAAAATTTTAAAGCATTTTTTCTTTTGTTTGGCGTTTTACAAAGTTTTGCTAAGTTGGCAGGATTGATGACAAGAATTTTGTCAAAATATTCTGGTTCCATATTACAGGCCATAATGGTAAAAGAAGAGGATTCTCCTGTGGTGATGATATCTGGCTTTTCACCAATAATATTTTTTATAAAATCTGTAATTAATTGAACAAAAAGGTAATTACTGTAAGTCATGTTAGGTTTGTCACTTCTTCCGCATCCTAAAAGATCAATGCTGTAAACAGTATGATGTTTTGCAAGATGTTTTTCAATTTTATCCCATTCATAGGAAGAGGATGCTGGGTTCAGATCATGAATGAGAAACAGAGGTTTTCCTTTTCCTTGTTTGGTATAAAAGATATTTCCATATCTCCAGGAAAAGAAATTTCCTTTTTCTGTTTTTAAAAAGTTTTTTGCATTAGATGAAATGCTGATAGCTTTGTTAATGATATAAATACTGATGGATGTCAAAGTACTTAAAAGTAAAAAATTGCGTATATGTTTTTTCATTACAACCGCCTCCTTTCATTTGTTCCATTTCTATTTTTATTATAGACGAAATAGTCTGGATATACAAACAAAATATCTTTAAAAATAAAAAAATGAAAAAATATCTTTTCATATTTTCATTTTTATTATAAAATAAAAGTAATATAATTATGATTTTCAAAGTATATAGGAAAAATGTTATAATTTATAGAAATAAGTTTTAAAGTGTAGAACGTATGTTTTTAAGGAAATGTTATGGTTATAGAATATTTAGAAAAAATGCATCATAAGATGTATGATCAAAAATTAAATTTAGAAAGAGAGTGTCAGAAAAAAGAAATACTTTTAAAGGACAATATTAAATTCATAAGAACTTTAGAAAATTCTCTGGATGAAAATTATGAATCTTTTTCTCCTAGAGAGATCAATCAAGAAAGTCATCAAAAAATTGATTTTTTGTTGGAAGAAAAAGAAAAAATTGAATCAGAGATAGATGAATTAAAGATAGAAATTTTAAAGTTAGATGAATCTCTTTTGGAATCAGAAAATGTATTAAAAGCTGCAAGAGAAAATGCAAAAAAAATTTTAGAAAAGGAGAAAGTCCAGGAAGAAAAAGAAATTTATCCTGAAAAAATATTAGAAGTACAGGAGTTAGAGAATCAACGTATCGCCAGAGATTTGCATGATTACATTATGCAGGATCTTACTAACATCGTTCATAAAATTGAAATATGTACAAAGATCTTAGATATTGATACTATAAGATGCCGCTTAGAACTTCAGGCAATTTCAAAAAGTATCAAAGATACAATTCAAGAGATAAGAAAAGTTGTCTATGATTTACGTCCTATGTCTTTGGATGATATTGGTTTAGATAGTACAATAGAAAAAGAACTTTTAAAAATTGGTGATTCTGTCAATGTTTTATATGAAACAGTTGGGAAAAAGAAAAAACTTTCTTCAATAATATCTTTAACTCTGTTACGAATTATTCAGGAAGCATGTAAAAATATAGTAGAGCATGCAAATGCTAAGAATGTAAATGTATTAATAATATATGCCGATCAATACGTAAAATTAGAAATTAAAGATGATGGTGTTGGATTTGATACTTCAAGTATCAAACATCTAAATAAAAAGAAGGGTTCAGGATTTGGAATTCCTACGATGAAAGAGCGTATCTGTCTTTTGTTCGGAAAATTGCAAGTGGATTCTGAGCCGGGGAAGGGAACTAAAGTTGTGGTAGAAATACCGATTGCAAAGGAGGATGCGTAGTATGTCGGCAAAAATTGTAATTGCAGATGATCATTCTATGATACGGGAAGGATTAAAACAATTACTGGAAATGGATGGTGATGTGGAGGTTGTAGGAGAAGCAGCAAACGGAATTGAATGTTTAGATGTTTTAGAAAAAATTATTCCTCAAGTATTATTGTTAGATATCAATATGCCTAATATGAATGGATTGGAAGTATTAGAAAAAATAAAAGAGAATAATATCAACGTAAAAGTTATAATACTTACAGTACATAACGAAATTGAATATTTGTTAAAGGCAGTTGAATTTGGAATCAACGGCTATATTTTGAAAGAAGCTGATTCTTCAGAATTAAAAAAAGCAATTTATAATGTGATCAATGGAGAAACTTATATTCAGCCAAGATTGATACCTCTTCTAAATGCAAAGATGATAGAGAGAGATATTGAAAAAGAAAAAATTAGATTGTTGACAAAAAGAGAGATGGAAGTTTTGAAATTATTATCTGTTGGCCTCTATAATAAGGAAATTGGTGAAAAATTAAATATTAGTGAACGCACTGTTAAAAATCATATTTCTAGTATATTTAAAAAGATAGAAGTAACAGATCGAACACAGGCAGCTGTTTTTTCCATAAAAAACAGTTTGGTGAATGTTTTTTGAAGCAATCATTTTTGCATAACGCAAAGATGTTACATAATATAAAAAGGATGTTTCACGTGAAACATCCTTTTTATATTATAAAGATTAGAATGTCAAAAGTGTCTTAATATTATAAAAATGAAGAAGGGATAATTTTATAATATTATTGTAAATTTTTATTTCCACAAATTAAATGTTTCACGTGAAACATTTTTAAGCGAATTTCCTATAGTAATAAAAAAAGAAAAGTGTTATAATGAAAAGAACATAAGAAGAAAGGAAATTAATATGGGAAGAATCATCGCAATAGCAAATCAAAAAGGTGGAGTGGGAAAAACTACGACAGCAATTAATTTATCAGCTTGCCTTGTGGAACAAGGTAAAAAAGTGTTGACCATTGATATGGATCCACAGGGAAATACCACCAGCGGTATAGGAATAGAAAAGGAAGATTTGGAAAATACAGTTTATGAACTTATTCTTGGAGAGTGTACGATTCGAGAAAGTATTATTCAGACAGAAATTAATAATCTTTTTTTAATGCCATCCAATGTAAATCTTGCCGGTGCAGAGATAGAGTTATTAGGCATCAATGAAAAAGAATACATACTTAAAAATGAAGTAGATTATATAAAAGATGATTTTGATTTTGTTATTATTGATTGTCCTCCTTCTTTGAATATGCTTACCATTAATGCAATGACTACAGCAAATACGATTTTAGTTCCGATTCAATGTGAATATTATGCGTTAGAAGGATTGAGCCAATTGATTCATACGATTAATTTGGTACAGGAAAGATTAAACCCAAACCTTCAGATGGAAGGGGTAGTATTTACAATGTATGATGCAAGAACAAATCTATCATTGCAGGTTGTAGAAAATGTAAAAAATAATTTGAATACTACTATTTATAAAACAATTATTCCAAGAAATATTCGATTGGCAGAAGCGCCTAGTCATGGACTGCCCATTAATTTGTATGATGCCAAATCTGCTGGTGCAGAGAGCTACCGTTTGTTGGCAAAAGAAGTGATAGAAAGAGAGGAAATATAAATGGCGGCAAAGAAAGGCGGATTAGGAAAAGGGTTAGATAGTCTGATTACAAATAAAGTTGGCACAACCAGTACAGTAGAAGGAGTGCGTGCACCAGAACCAGACAAAGATGTTACCTTTGTAAAAATAGCAAAAGTAGAGCCAAACAGAGAGCAGCCAAGAAAAAATTTTGATGAAGATGCTCTGTTGGAATTATCGGATTCTTTAAAACAGTATGGAATTTTACAGCCATTGTTGGTCCAAGATAAAAAAGACTATTTTGAGATTATTGCCGGAGAAAGAAGATGGAGAGCGGCAAAGTTGGCAGGATTAAAAGAAGTTCCTGTTATTATCAAAGATTTTTCAGAGCAGGAAATTGTGGAGATTTCTCTAATAGAAAATATACAGAGAGAAGATTTGAATCCCATTGAGGAAGCTCTGGCATATAAAAAATTGTTGGATGAATTTCATTTGAAGCAAGATGAGATAGCAGAGCGTGTATCTAAGTCCAGAACAGCAGTTACAAATTCTATGAGATTATTAAAATTGGACAAGCGTGTACAGCAGATGGTGATAGATGATCTTATAAGTACTGGACATGCAAGAGCTCTTCTTGCTATTTTGGATCAGGAAAAACAATATAATTTGGCACAGAAAATTTTTGATGAAAAATTAAGCGTGCGGGAGACAGAAAAACTTGTAAAGAAAATACAGAATCAAAAAGAGGAAGCGCCCCAAAAACCAAAGGAAAATGATTTGTCTATTTTTTATGAGGAGATAGAACAAAAATTAAAAGATATTATGGGAACGAAAGTTGTGATTCATCAGAAAGATCATGGAAAAGGAAAATTGGAGATAGAATATTATTCCAAAGATGAATTGGAGAGAATTATAGATTTATTTCAATCTATTCACCAGGTAGAAATTTAATTATTTTATAAAATTTATATAATATGGAGGAAACTATGAGATCAGATTTATTAGGTTTATCTTTTAATGCAGATGATTTTTTAATTGCATTTGCAGTTGTGTCGGGAGTTCTATTGATTTTGCTTATTCTATTAATTGTGAATATGGTAAAAACAAAAAAGCTAAAGAAAAAGTATGAATCTTTTATGATGGGAAAGGATGCAGAATCTTTAGAAGATACTTTGGTGAAACGAATTCAACAGGTAGATGAATTGTTGGTGCGTGAGAGTGAGAACCGGGAAAATATCCAGAAAATTTTTGAAAATCTGAAATTCACCTTTCAAAAGGTTGGAATGGTAAAATATGATGCTTTCCATGAAATGGGAGGAAAGTTAAGTTTTTCTCTGGCTCTCTTAGATAAGAAAAATGATGGTTTCATTATCAATGCAATGCATAGCAGAGAGGGATGTTATACTTATATTAAAGAAATTTTAAATGGAAATTCTATTATTGTACTTGCCGAAGAAGAAAAAGAAGCTTTAGATATTGCAATGGGGGTGAAAAAGGCAGTAGAAGAGAAAGAAGAATAAATGTGTTAAAATAGAATAAGTGTTGCCTTTGCGAAAGCAGGGAGGAATTACCGAGGTAATATATGAGAGAATATCAGGTATCTGAATTAAAAGGAAATGAAGTGTTGGCAAAACCTGTATGTCTGGAAAATGGTAATATTATTTTGGAGATAGGAACGGTTTTGAAACAAAGTTACAAAGAATCTCTTACCTCATTGAATATCCAGAAAATTTTTATTGAAGAACCTTTTGAAAAATATGAAAAGGCAAATTTATATTTTGATAAGAACATATTTCTGAATTTTGAAAATGATTTACGGGAGATATTATCGCATCACGTATACAAGAATAATCAAGGACTGAAAAAATTAAAGAAACTTGCAGAAAAATTAGTGACTGTATTTGAAAAAACAGAAGAAAAAAGAGCTTTGGATGTAAGAAATCGAACATCTGATCTATATGAGCATACCATTTCTATGACAATTCTAGTGATGGTATTAGGACGGGAGTATGGATTTTCCAGGGATCGTATGGCAGATGCGGTGTTGGGATGTCTGCTCCATGATTTGGGATATTGTTATGTGAATGTCAATTACAAAAATTGTTCTTATCAAAATATGACTCCTACAGAAATATATGATTTGAAAAGGCACACAGTTTTAGGTTATACAGCATTAGAAAAAGAAGAGTGGCTTCCTGAGATATCAAAGAAAATGATTCTTTCTCACCATGAAAAATTAGATGGCAGCGGATATCCATTAAGACAGAGAAATAAACAGGAAGAATGCCGTATGATACAGATTTGCGATACTTTCGATTGTGCAGTTTCTGGAATAGAGTGTATTAAAAAAACCATATACCAAGCTTTTGAAATTATCTCAGATTCTAATAAATACGAAAACCATATGGAAAAAATATTAAAGAAAAAGATAGGAATTTATCCAGTAGGTACTATGGTAAAAATAGAGAATGGAAAAGCTGCAGTTGTAATATCACAGACAGAAAATTCTCAGGCTCCCATTATTTTATATACAAATGAAAAAAATGGAAATCATATGATTACAGAAAATCTCAATCGAAAAGAGGCTCCTAAGATCATCAATATTATGTAAGAAATTTTGAAATCTAAGGAAAAAATAAAATTGCAAAATATTTATTTATATTATATAATAATTAGTAGTCTTTTTGTGGAAGGGAGGGGCAAGATTGCACAATTATCTGAAAAGTATTGGATTTAGAAATTTAAAAACAAAGAACGAGATTGATCTGCTGATAGAAGACATTGTTGCGCATCCAGATAAAAAAGTAATAACAGAGGATGACATGGGTAATGTATTTGCAGAGTTGAGCAGAGAATTTGGTGAATTTATAGGAATTGCAGTTCGCGGATTTTACATGGAAAACAATGAATTTCATGTGGAATATTACTATCCTTATTTTGTGGGAAGCGGAGTGACCACGGAAGAAAAAGTGGAGATTGAAAAACGGTCTGACCGGGAAGCATACGCAGGCGTCTGTGATGAGATGAGAATTGGTGTGACCTTGATCTTCTATTTACAGAATGCAGTGGAATATCTTCAGGAATGCAGGACAAAAAATGGAACAGGAGTACCGGTCAATGCTACAATTTCTGCACTTTCCACCAGTGGAAAAATTGTCTTTCCTGTTTATAAAAATGAAAATCAAATTAAAAGCGGCGAAAAAAATACAAATAATCGAAATCATCTGATGGCCGCTGCCAGAGAGGGCGATGAGGAAGCAATGGAGAGTCTGACTTTGGAAGATATAGATACTTATTCTATGATTTCCCGAAGAATTATGACAGAGGATATCTTATCTATTGTAGATACATATTTTATGCCCTATGGAATTGAAAGTGATCAATACAGCATTATGGGAGAGATTCTTGACTTTTATACAATAGAAAATAAGGAAACAAAAGAAAATTGTTATGTATTAACCTTAAACAGTAATCATCTGGTATTTGATGTCTGTATCAATCAGGAAGATCTGTTGGGAGAACCTGCTGTGGGACGGAGATTTAAGGGAACCATCTGGATGCAGGGACAGATAAATTATCAGATGTAAGAATATATAAGTTGTAATTATGAAGAAAAACTGTTATAATAGTCTTCGTTATAACTGTCGCTATAGCTCAGCTGGATAGAGCGACCGCCTCCTAAGCGGTAGGCCGGAGGTTCAAATCCTCTTAGCGACGTCTA
The DNA here is from genome assembly GCA_022792535.1 of Lachnospiraceae bacterium. Taxonomy (GTDB): domain Bacteria; phylum Bacillota; class Clostridia; order Lachnospirales; family Lachnospiraceae; genus Petralouisia. The sequence continues at coordinate 22,791 of JAAWBG010000095.1, read as the reverse complement.
TAAAATGCCGGGAATCTGGGGTTCCAGAGTTCCCGGTATCTCTTTATCTCTTAGTTTGCTAATCAAAATGGAGTTTCTGCTAATTGTCTGAAAAAATTTATTGAAAATCTTGCTAATTGAAAAGGGGAGAGTTTCTTGTTTTAATCTGTAAAGCACTTAAAATGAAGGGCTTATAAATTAATGTAAGAGTTTGAGATATATGAGATCTTGTTTTCTTCTCTTTTTTACAGAGATGATATGAGATTTATGGTTATCCTATAGGATTCGAGTGTCAAAAGGGTGCGGCGCACCCGCTCTATCCCATATATTGATGTGCAAACTTGTTTGCAATAACAATATATGGGATGAGCGTAGCACCAAAGGTGCTTTTGACACCCGAATCCCTATAGAAAAATGTATGATATATTAGAAAAGCAAAGAATAAACATACATAAAACTTGCTATTCCAATTTGGAAGAGGAAATTTAAGAATAAACAAAGTAAAAAAACTTGAAATTGCAATCTGAGATTTTAAATTTGATATAAACATGAAACAATATCCGCGGCCATCAGGTTATGATAAACAGTGATTTAGCGATGTTGTATCAAATAGAAAAAGCGATTAAAAGACATTTTGCAAAAGCTTGAATTAGAAACAGGGGAATGGGGAGTTCTTTGAGGTCATAATTTCAAGATTTTTATGCAGAATTAATTTATTAAATCTCTACAATAAATAAGCAAACTCAATAGAACACTTTATTGCAAATAATCAAAATTTATGATATTATTTTTGTAATGGAATACAAAAGAATTTAAAAATATAGAATAAAAATACTTTACATAAAAACAATAGAAGTATGTTTTGAGAATTTTCTATTGTTATAATAATACACCGGAGGATAAGGCATATGGAAAATGATAATCCACGAAAGATGAAATTGCAGATAATTTCTGTTATTGAATTATTTGTATTTCTGTTTGATATTTATGCAATTGTGAATATGACCAAAAATTATCAGATTCTTGGAATAGCTGGGTGTCTGACATTGGTTTGGTCAATCATTACAATCAATACTTGGCTAAAGTGGAAAGAAAAAGAAAAGCAGCGTTCGGAAGAACAGTATGTGGATATTATGAAAGCAGAGAAATCCACACATTTAGTTTCACAGAAAAGATTTCAAGATTTAGATGAAAAATTGAATTTTATCGGACAGAAGATTATGCCTTTGGAAAAATCTGCTGCTGTCAATCAGAAAAAGATTGCCAATATGCTGGAAGATCTTATGGATGGTCAGAAAAAGGTTGCAAAAATTACTATCAGTCGAAGTAAAGAAAATGCAAATGCTCTGATGAATTCTAATGATCAGCTTGTAAAACAAATGGGTGAGTTTCAGCAGTCCATTTTAGATATGAAAGAAGAAGTTCTGGCAAAACAGAATCAGATATATGAACAGAAGATTCATAAAATGGATGAGAATCAGAAAGAATTGTTTGAAAAGATTCAGGAAGCATCCAGTATCTTAAAAAATGTAATTGACGAGATACCTGAAAATATTTCCAAAATTTCTCCGCCGGCAGTAAATAATGCAGTAGTTGAAGAAAAAATAAAACAAGAATCAGGTTTAGAACCAATAGCAGAACCAGTGACAGAAACCCTTCCAGAAGAGGTAATACCAGAATCAGTAGCAGAACCAGTTCCAGAAGAAAGAATGCCAGAGGTAATACCAGAACTAGTGGCAGAAACTCTTCCAGAAGAGGTAACACCAGGATTAAGTCCAGAATCCGTGGTAGAGTCAGAGTCTATTCCCGAACCGATGGCAATAGCGGAATCAATTTTAGAAGAAGAAATGCCAGAACCTATTCCAGAGCCAGTGATAGAACCAGAGCCTATTCCAGAGCCAGTGGTAGAACCAGAGCCGATTTCAGAAGATCCGAATAAGGCAATGAGTCCAGAAGATATCGCGGCTTTACTTGCAAATACAGGAGAGATGGCGTCAGAGCCGGCAGGTTTAGAAGCAATACCGGAGGCAATGGTAGAAGCAGCTCCGGAATCAGTGGCAGTGCCAGAACCAACAGTAGAAATGGTTTCAGAGCCAATGGTAGAACCAGAACTTATTCCAGAGCCAGTGGTAGAACCAGAACCTATTCCAGAACCGATAGTAGGGCCAGAGCCGATTTCAGAAGATCCGAATAAGGCAATGAGTCCAGAAGATATTGCAGCTTTACTTGCAAGTGCAGAAGATATGATGATGGAAGAGCCAGAACCAGAGCCGGAAGTAATCATAGAACCGGAAGCAATTGTAATACCGGAACCAACTGCAGTATTGGAACCAGAACCAAAGGCAGAAGATCCGAATAAAATAATGAGTCCAGAAGATATTGCAGCTTTGCTTGCAAATACCACTGCAGAAGTGCTTCCTGAGACTGCAGAAAAAATAGTGGAAGAAGAAAAACCACCTATGCCGGATGTTTCTGATCCAGGAAAAATGATGAGTCCAGAAGATATTGCGGCCTTAATTGCAAATATGTAAAATGAAAAAGAACAGCCCCCATACAATATTGTATGAAGGCTGTTTTTTTTATCTTATAGGAAATTCCTTTGGATTTCCTATAAGATAAAATAGAATGATCGCACTGCGGCGGAAAGGAAATGAACCGTGGGAGCGGCCCGCCGCAGGCGGAGAATCCTGCGGAGCAGGATTCTTTCTTATCTTATAGGAAAGACCTTGTCCCGCTAAAGCGTGAAAGTATCTTTCCTATAAGATAAAAATAATATGCGCACTCGTGCAAAAGGAATATGTCGCTAAAGCGACTGCACTTGGCGCGACAAAGTGTGCAATCCCCTCAAGATTGAGGGGTAGGGAAGTTGATGTGGGCTTGCCCACTTTGTTCTCTTATAGGAAATTCCTTCGGATTTCCTATAAGAGAAAATCGACTTATCGCACTGCGGCGGAGAGGAAATAAACCGCGGAAGCGGCCCGCCGCAGGCGGAGAATCCTGCTAAGCAGGATTCTTTCTTGTCTTAATAGAAAATTCTTCTGAATTATAAGATAAAATGATTGTTACATTTTTTCAGAGATTAAATCATATAATAGATAGAAATGAACAGGAAAAGTGGTTTTGTAATTTTATGAAGCGAAAAAAAACGATGAAACAAAAAATAGCGGAGATCAGTTACAAAAAACCGGCAGTTGGAAAAAAAATGAAAACCATAGAAAAATCATTGAAAGAAGTAAATAAAATTTTAAACGAAAATAAATAATAAAGTAAATAAAGAAAAAACACCGTCCCCGATGCTCATAGTCATCAAAAACAGTGCTTTTAGTGCGCCTCCAGGGGCTCGAACCCTGGACACCCTGATTAAGAGTCAGGTGCTCTTCCAACTGAGCTAGAAGCGCGTTTTATCTCTAACACGAGATATATTATATAATAAAAGTTTTAGAAATGCAAGAACTTTTTTAATAAAATTTTAATAAATGATAACAAGTCTTTTGCTTGACAGAAAAAATAGAAAAGAGTAGAATTGTACTAATTAGATAATACAGTGAGGAGAAAATGATATGAAAAAAACAGGAAAGAATATTTTAATTGCAGTGCTGTTGCTGGCTGCAGCATTTCTATATTATTATATTACAATTCCAGCAATTAATATTCACTCTGTGGGCACCTGGTGGTTTCTTATTGCCGGAATCATTGTGATTACCCTTTTGCTTTCCAGCAGAAAAGCATGGAAGGAAAAGAAAAAGATTCAATTTGGAAAAGGTATTGTTTTATTAGATCTTAAGTCTACTAAAATCACAAAAATAGGTTTTAGTATAGCGGCTGTCTGTTTTGTGATTTTGGCAGTGGGAGCATTTTTATCCTCTCCTATTATAAATGCCAAGAAGTACCAGGAATTGATGACAGTGGAGGAGCGAGATTTTGCGGAAGATATTTCTCAGGTAGATTACAATACAATTCCGATTTTGGACAAGGATTCTGCTTCTCTGTTAGGAGATCGGAAGATGGGAAGCATGGTAGACATGGTATCTCAGTTTGAGGTGGCCAACGACTACAGCCAGATCAATGTAAATAACAGGCCTGTGCGGGTATCGCCTTTGGTATACGCCAATACCATCAAATGGCTGACAAATCAAAAAGAAGGAATTCCTGCTTATATTAAGATTGATATGGCTACTCAGGATACAGAATGTGTAAAATTGGCGGAAGGAATCCGCTATTCTAAATCAGAACATTTGAATCGAAATATTTATAGACATCTGCGGTTTCGTTATCCCACCTATATTTTTTCAGATCAGATTTTCTTTGAAATAGACGATGAAGGAACGCCTTTTTGGATCTGCCCTGTGAAAAAATTTAACGTGGGACTTTTCGGCGGAGAGACGATTGGAAATGTGGTAATCTGCAATGCAGTTACTGGAGAATGTACCGATTATAAGATAGAAGATGTTCCTCAATGGGTAGATAAGGTGTACCAGGCTGAACTTTTGATGGAACTTTATGATTACAATGGAACCTTAAAACATGGATTTTTCAACAGTGTTTTAGGGCAGAAGGATTGTCTGGAAACCACCAGCGGATATAATTACATTGCGTTAGATGATGACGTATGGGTATATTCCGGCGTGACCAGTGTCAGCGGCGATCAGTCTAATGTGGGATTTGTGCTGATGAATCAGCGTACTATGGAGACACGTTTTTATAAGATTGAGGGAGCTACAGAGAAATCTGCTATGTCTTCTGCAGAAGGACAGGTACAAAATCTGGGATATCAGGCAAGTTTTCCTCTGCTCTTAAATATTTCAGGAGAGCCCACTTATTTCATGGCTCTAAAGGACGGTGCAGGTTTGGTAAAAATGTATGCCATGGTAAATATTCAGAAATATCAGTGGGTGGCTACCGGTGATTCTATTAAGGAATGTGAAAAATCTTACAACCAGCTCTTGAAGACAAATGGAATTAACGGAGGAACCAGCGCAGAGAATCAGACAGTTTCTGGAAAAATAGAAAATTTAATGCCAGTGAATATAGAAGGAACCTCGCATATCTATTTTATTTTAGAAGGAAGAAAAGAAATTTTTGATATCGACTTGTCTAATACAGATTTGCTTGATATTATAAAATACAAGACAGGAGATTCCATTAAGATTTCTTACCTGGAAGGAGAAAATCCTGCAAAAGTGACAGAAATAAAATGACAAAAATAAAGTGACAGAAATAAATAAGTAAAGATAAGGTCGCAGAAATAAATCAGCAAAGATAAGGTCGCGGAAGATCGAACAACGAGATAAATTACAGAGATAAAATAGAAAGGCTGCAAAATGAAAGTAGAAGAAAGATTTTTAAAATACGTGTCCTATTGGACTGCATCAGAAGATGGAAAAGATGTCATACCAAGTACAAAGCGGCAGTTTTCACTGGCGGATGAATTGGCAAAAGAGCTGCAGGAATTAGGACTTGAGAAAGTAAAGAGAGATGAACATTGTTATGTCTATGGCCTGCTTCCTGCAACGGAAGGTATGGAAAATAAAAAGTCTATGGGATTTATCGCTCATATGGATACAGCCCCCGCTTTTTCTGGAAAAGATGTGAAGCCTCAGGTTATTTCTAATTATAATGGAGGGGATGTGGCGCTTCCTGGAAATGGGGATGTGATAAAGGTCAGTGATTTTCCTCATCTTACTTCTCTGAAAGGAAGAACTTTAATCACCACAGACGGAACCACTCTGCTGGGGGCAGATGACAAGGCAGGAATTGCAGATATTCTCACAGCAGTAGAAGAAGTGATTGCAGAAAAGATTCCTCATGGAGACATCTGGATTGGATTTACGCCGGATGAAGAAGTAGGAGCAGGGGCAGATCTGTTTGATCTGGATTATTTTCAGGCGGATTATGCCTATACAGTAGATGGAGATTATGAGGGAGAGGTAGCTTATGAGAATTTTAACGCGGCGTCCGCTCATTTTACCATAAAGGGTGTGAACGTACATCCAGGATCAGCAAAAAATGTTATGGTAAATTCGGCTTCCATTGCTTGTGAGATTCAGGGAATGCTGCCTAGTCAGGAAGTGCCGGAACATACAGAGGACAGAGAAGGATTTTATCATTTAGAAGAAATCCAGGGTGATGTAAATGAAGCGCATCTTGAATATATTGTCCGGGATCATGACAGTAAAATATTCGAAGAACGCCAGCAGAATCTTCGGGAAATTGAAAAAAAGATCAATGAAAAATATGGAGCAGGGACAGTTGTTCTAAGTTTAAAGGAAAGTTACCGGAATATGCTGGAAGTGGTGGAAAAGAATTTCTTTGTTGTGGAAAAAGCAAAAGAAGCTATCGCAGCGGCAGGCATGGAACCTGTTTCTCGTCCTGTTCGAGGAGGTACAGATGGAAGCAGATTGAGTTTTATGGGGCTTCCCTGCCCGAATCTGGGAACCGGTGGATATGCCTTTCATGGGCCAAAAGAGCATATTACAGTAGAGGGAATGGAAGCAGTGGTAAAAATTGTAAAAGAAATTATAAAACATCCGGTGGATCGGTAAAATAGAAAGGTCTGGTGTTTCGAGAAAAAGATCATGATAAAACAATAGGTGTTTTGGAATAAAATAAGAGCTGAGGCAAAATAAGAGATTTCTGCAGCATATAGTTTGAACAATGATAAATTGTTATCCTACGCAGTAGAATCCTTGTATTTTGTCTCAGCTCTTTTGTGTGGCTAATAAAATAGGATGGTTTTTAATTTGTAAATTTTACCGCTGTACCATAAGCAATGACTTCTGCAGCTCCCTGCATAATGGCAGAGGAAGCGTAGCGGATATTCACGATTGCGTCGGCTCCCATAGATGATGCTTCTTCTACCATACGTTTGGTGGCAAGAGCTCTGGCGTCATTCATCATATCGTTGTAGGCTTTTAGCTCGCCTCCTACAATAGTTTTAAAACTCTGAGTAATGTCCCGTCCAATGTTTTTGGACTGAATAGTACTTCCTTTTACCAGACCCAGCATTTCAAGTTCTTTTCCAGAAATATAATCAGTATTTACTAAGATCATCTTCTTCACCACTCCTTATTTCCTGTATTCTTTCCACTAAGTTATAAATTGAGACTCCCATAAGAGCCAGCAGCATCAAAAATAATATAAATTTTAGGACGATCGGCAGAGGAACAAGAGCCCACAAGAAAAGGTAAACCAACAAGATCATTACTAAAATGATTGTGATAATAATTGGAGCAATTAACTTTGTCGTTTTCATAACTTCTCCTTTGTCCGTCTGTGAATATTATATTTTGAATTAATCATATTATACGTTGTTTTCTATCGTGATGCAATCAATTTATAGATCGGATTTCCCATAGAAGAAAAACGTTCTTCATATTCTGTCATTACATTTCCCTGATTCATGTTGTCATCATGGTGAAGATCTCTGGTGGAAGCTTCCAATTTCCATCCGGCCTTTTCCACTTCTTCCAAAGAAAAATCAAAGAGATCCTGATTGTCGGTTTTAAATTCCACAAGACCTTCTTTTTTTAAGATCAAGTGATAACGGGCAAAAAACTGCCGGGAAGTCAGGCGGCGTTTGGCGTGACGGTCTTTGGGCCAGGGATCAGAGAAATTCAGATAGATCTTATCCACTTCTCCTTCCTGAAATACATTGCAGATAGTTTCTGCATCCATGCGGATAAAACGAATATTTTCCAGAGGTTCTTCTTCCATTTTCTGAAGCCCCCGAAGAAGAACGCTGGAATATTTTTCAATTCCAATATAATTAATCTGAGGATTTTGCTGAGCAAGGGTCATAAGGAACTTTCCTTTGCCCATACCAATCTCAAGATGAATAGGGTGGTCATTTTTAAATACTTCGTGCCAGTTTCCTTTTATCTGTTCTGGATCTTGGATACACCATGAATTTTCTGCAATGGCTTCTCTGGAACCTGGTATATTTCTTAATCTCATAAATACCTCCAAATAGTTGTAAAATAGCGTTTCCTTTCCCTGGGGGAAGGAAACTGTAACAAGTATATCATAAACCTTTTTATTTGAATAGAAGGTTTTAAGTTTCCACAGTTTGAAGTTTTAGAATGCGGAAACTGCAAACTGTAGAAGGTAAGTTGCCTTACCGCTTTTAATATGTTATACTAAGACCAAAATTAAATTGTAATAGAATTGTAAAATAAATGAGATAATTTGTAAAATATGAAAGGATGTAAACCGCACTTTAAGATTACCTATGAAATGAAAAGAAAAACTGGACATAAGGAGAAATTTTTATGAAAAGGAAAAACAAATGGATAAGTCTGATGCTGGGAATGCTGTGTCTCTTCCAGATAAATGTTATTCCTGTGCAGGCAGAAGAATATTGGCCGGAAGGTCCTCAGACTTTAGGAGAATCCATCATTGTGATGGAAGCGTCTACCGGAACGATTTTATATGAAAAGAATTCCCATCAGCAGTCCTATCCTGCAAGTATCACAAAAATTATGACAAGTCTTTTAGCCATTGAAAACAGCAATATGGACGAAGAGGTAGTATTTTCCAAAAATGCAGTTTACAGAACGGAAGGTTCCGGTATTTCCAGAGATGTGGATGAAGTTATGACCATGGAAGAATGTCTCTATGGATTGATGTTAGAGTCTGCCAATGAGTGCGGCTATGCCATTGCAGAACATGTGGGGGAAAGTTACGAAGATTTTATCAATATGATGAATCAGAAGGCAGAAGAACTTGGATGTAAAGACACTCATTTCAATAATCCACATGGTCTGCCGGATGAGAATCATTGGACAAGCGCTTATGATATGGCGCTGATAGCGAAAGAAGCTTTGAAAAATGATTTATTCCGGATGATTGTCGGCACCAGACGTCATAAAATTCCTCCCACGAATAAACATGAAGAAGAGACTTATCTCAGCAATCACCACAAGATGTTAAATGATTACAAGGGGGATAAACAGTATCTGTATGATTATTGTATTGGAGGGAAGACAGGATATACCAGCGTAGCGGGAAGTACCCTGGCTACTTTTGCAGAAAAAGACGGTATGACTTTGATCTGTGTGGTTATGCGGGAACAAGCTCCCAATCATTATCTGGATACCAGAAATCTTTTCGATTATTGTTTTGAAAATTTTCAGTTGTGGAATGTGGCGGAAAATGAGAAAAGTTATGAACAGAATGTAAAAGAAAATAAGATTTTTGAGAATGAAGAATCCCTTTTAGGTCTAAACAAAGAAGGATGTATCGTACTTCCCAAGGCAGCTGTATTTACAGATGCTGTTCCAAAGGTAAAGGAAGTAAAAAATTCAGATGACATTATAGGCAGAATTCAATATACTTATGCAGATCGGATTGTGGGAGGAACAGATATAGAGATTACAGATGCAAAAATATCTGAATTTCAATTCCAGGAAGAGATAGAAGGAGAGAAAAAAGATTCCAAGAAAAAAGTAGTAAAAGTAGATATTAAGTATGTTGTGCTGGGAATTTTAGGAGTAATTCTTTTGGCAGGAATTGGATTTGGAATCTATCATTTTGTGGATAATTTTTATTTGATTAAGTATAAAATAGAATGCAGAAGACAGAATAGAATGAATTTCCGAGATATAAAGTTTAAAAAGAAAAAAGATAGAAAATAGAAGAAATAAAAAGTAAAAAATTATAGAGAAAGACAGTAATAAACTGGTTAAAAAAGGACGATATATTTACAAGTATATAGTCCTTTTATTCTCTTATAAGAAATTCCTCCGGATTTCCTATAAGAGAATAAAGAATTATTGCACTGCGGCGGAAAGGAAATGAACCGCACAAGCGGTCCGCCGCAGGCGGAGAATCCTGCTAAGCAGGATTCTTTCTTGTATAGGATAGACTCTGTCACGTTGAAATGTGAAAGTATCTTCCTATAAGAGAAAAATAATATGCGCACTTGTGCAAAAGGAATATGTCGCTAAAGCGACTGCACTCGGCGCGCCAAAGTGTGCAATCCCCTCAAGATTGAGGGGCAGGGAAGTTGATTTGGGCTTGCCCACTTTGTTCACTTATAGAAAAATTTTTCTGATAAAACAAAAGAATCTGATTCATAATTGACAGAAAAAGTGGATAAGAATATAATAAAAACGCTACATTTGTAACATGTATCATATGGATTTGAGGATGAGAAGCCTCTGAAATTAATCAAGATAAAAATGAAAATGTAAGGATGAACAGAATGGAGAAAGAGACTGGATCATATCGTGTTTCTGATATCAATCTGGCGGCAGGATATGGAGCAAAACAAATAATACAAAGAATAGGAACTTCTTCTTTGCAAGATAAGCTGATTCTCAGAAAAGACAGTATTTTGAGAAAAGAGTGGTATGAGAAAAATCTGTTAAATCATCTAGAATTTTTTGTTTGGGAAGAAAATGTGGCAGATACGGTGGAAATGCTGGAAGAATTATTTTCTTTGGAAGAGGAAGAAAGAGAACAGGAAGAGATAGAAGAGGTACGAGTGCTTTTGTGCAAAAAACAGGAAACTAGATGGGAGGAGGGAGATGAGAATCCTAGAATTCGTCTGAAAGTTGCAAAATGGCCCTTTCAGATTATTTTTGAACTTGAAATTATTCCTTATTTGGGAAAGAGCGATTCTTTAGAAGAGAGGATATTGAAGGAAGAAGTTTCAGAATCAGAAGAAGTAATCTATTATATGTTTACGTTGGAGGAATATCTGGCCAGAAGTTTTTATAAGATTATTGACCATTTGGAATTGATCAAAAGTTTGTCTTGGTATCAGGATATTTATGATATTATCACAAATGAAGTGGTAGAGGGAAGGAAGGTATCTCAAAGTTTTGAGCAGCTGATCCTGGATCATCCCATTCCTGCATTGGAAGATCGCCTGGCTATTATTCAAGATTACGAAACTTATGAATACATGAATAAAAGATGGAAACGACAGAATAAAAGATGGAAAACGTCATGTCCTCAATGGGGGGAGATTACCCGGCTTTTGGTGCGGTTTTTTAAGCCTATGATTGAAGAGATACAGAAAGATGAAGTGTTTGTGGGGGATTGGATGCCTCAGCTTGCAAGATATCTGGATTAAAGGTGAGATTTAGATTCTAGTGCAGAAGGGTAGAATTTTAGAAAAGTTGGAGGATTTATGACAATTGATGGATTTTTAAAAGAAATAGACGATATGGTATGGGGACTTCCTCTGATCCTGCTGATCTTGTCTACAGGAATTTTTCTGACCATTCGTCTTCAGGGGCTCCAGATAAAGCGTCTGTCTCTGGCAGTGCGTAATCTATTTTCAGAAGAAAAGACAGGGGAAGGAGAGATATCAGGATTCGGGGCTCTGTGTACTGCCTTATCTGCAACCATAGGAACAGGAAATATTGTAGGTGTTGCCACAGCCATAGTGGCCGGAGGGCCGGGAGCTCTCTTTTGGATGGTGGCGGCAGCAATCGTGGGAACGGTTACAAAATATGCAGAATGCCTTCTAGCTGTGAAGTATCGCGTAGTGGCAGAGGACGGGCATATTGTAGGCGGTCCTTTTTATTACATAGAAAATGGAATGGGGAAGAGATGGAAATGGTTAGGCAAGCTCTTTGCTTTTTTTGGCGTTGGAGCGGGACTTTTAGGGATCGGAACCTTTACCCAGATCAATGGAATTACCAGTGCGGTAAATAACTTTTTTGATCCCAAAAATCAGTGGACTCTGGAGCTTTTAGGAAGAGAATATTCTTGGAGCGTTGTCATTGCAGGAATACTCATCACTCTTTGTACAGCTCTTGTGGTGATTGGAGGACTCCAGCGGATTTCCGGCGTGGCTCAGGTGTTGATTCCCTTTATGGCCCTTACCTATATTACAGCGGCTATGCTGATCCTGATCTTTCATGTACGGGAGATACCGGCGGCTGTCGTCACAATTGTACAAAGCGCTTTTGGCATGAAAGCGGCTGCAGGAGGCGCTTTGGGAGCGATGATGACTGCTATGCAGAAAGGAGTTGCCAGAGGAATTTTTTCTAACGAGGCAGGTCTTGGAAGCGCCCCCATTGCGGCTGCTGCAGTGCAGACAGAAGAACCGGCGGCTCAAGGGCTGGTGTCTATGCTGGGAACAGTGATTGATACGGTGATTATCTGTACCATGACAGGACTTACCATTGTGATCACTGGTACTTGGAACATAGGATTAGACGGAGTCGATGTGACCACAAAGGCATTTCAGACAGGACTTCCCTTTGCTCCTGCAGTTTCTTCTTTTATTCTAATGTTTTGTCTGATCTGTTTTGCATTTACCACCATTATTGGATGGAATTATTACAGTGAAAAATGTTTGGAATATCTTACCGGCGGAGGAAAAGATATTTTAAAAGCTTATCGCAGATTATATATTGTATGTATTTTTGCAGCTCCATTTTTTTCTGTTTCTGCAGTTTGGACAATTGCAGATATTTTAAACGGATTGATGGCCATCCCTAATCTGATTGGAATTATTGCTTTAAATGGCGTGGTGGTGAAGGAGACAAGAAAGTATCTCAGAAAAGTGGATAGCCATTCTTTTGTGTCTAATAGATCATAAATTGCGCTAGAATCACGCTGGCAATGGTTCCGATCAAGGTGGCAAATAATGCGCCGGCCAGTGTGTACCTGGTCTTTTGCACCTTAGCTGTCATAAAATAGACGCTCATGGTATAGAAAATCGTTTCTGTGCAGCTCATCATAATGGAAGTTATAGTTCCAAAATAGGAATCAGGGCCATATTCCTTGAAAATATCCAGAACTAACCCGGTGGCTGCAGAGGAAGAAAACATTTTTACAATGGAGACAGGAACAAGCTCTGCCGGAAAATGCAGAGGTTCCGTGATAATACCCAGCCCAGTGGCCAGAAAATCCAGGAAGCCAGAGGCACGCAGAATGCCTACGCCTACCATAAGTCCGATCAAGGTAGGCATAATACCGATGACAGTCTGAAATCCATCTTTGGCTCCTTTGATAAAATCGTCGTATACATTGTGATGATTTAACAGGCCATATCCCACAATAGAAAAGATCAGCAACGGAATCGTGGCGTCTGATAGAAAAAGGAGAATTTTCAATGAAAGATTCCTCCTTTTTTCTTTTTATATGTAGAAGAAGGATGTTTTTCCGGCAATAGGTACATGGTCTTGGCAAAGAAGATTCCAGCTAATGTGGAAAAACAAGTGGCGATCATGGCAGGGCCTAAAATGGCGGCAGGATTGGCGGAGCCATATTGACTGCGGTAAGCGATCATATTTACTGGAATCAGCTGAAAAGAAGATACATTGAGGATCAGAAAGGTGCACATGTCTTTGCTGGCCACAGGGCTGTCGTGGTTCAGTTTTCCCATCTCTTCCATTGCTTTCAATCCGGCGGGGGTTGCGGCCCAGCCCAATCCAAAGACATTGGCAATGATATTTGTGGAAATATATTCATTTGCCTTGTGTCCTTGTGGAATCTTCGGAAACATAAAATGCAAAAGAGGGTGCAGAAGTTTTGTGGCGCCGGAAATGATGCCGCAGTTTTCTGCAATTCTCATAAGGCCCACCCAGAGGGACATAACGCCCAGCATGGTGATGCAGAGGGTAACGGCTTCTTTTGAGGAATCAAGAGCAGCGTTGGTAACAGCAGGAAGATTTCCAGTAACAGCTCCGTAGAGAATGCCGATCACAATCATAAATCCCCATAGATAATTAAGCATGAGAAGAAACCTCCAAAATATACAGTTATTTTATTTTATGCAAAAGGGAGGAAAGTGTTACAAAGAGATAAAAGATAACAGGAGCCGCTGCATTTTGCAGTGACTCCTGAAAAATTTAGAAATGTTTAACGAAATTCAAAAGACTTTATTTCAAAGAAATCAATTTCTCTCTGCATTTATGTTCTTCGCAGGTGATTTCTTTCTCTGAAGGATTATAGGTCATTCCATTGACGTCAAATCCGTAAAGGGTTCCCTGGGAATCCTTGTAGAACATAGTCATATGGCTTGGATTGATTGGGTTTGTGCTGTTGGAGCCAAAACCAAGCCACACGCCTTCCCCATTTACTGTGCCATCTTTAATTTTTGGAATTCCAAGATCATTTATTGCGATTGTCATAAGATTTTGGGCTGCCCAACAATCGCAGATGCCTCCTTGAAATATCATAATGTCATTTAATATTTTATCTGTTGTCATGATATATGTATTGTCTACAGACCAGTTTTTCCAAAAAGTTGAATTGTATTCCTTTGAAGTAATATAATCCTTTGGGTAATGATTTGTAGTATTGATATAGTCTTTCAGGGCAGACAATTTTTCACAATTTGTCATTCCTGGTTTCCAGAGGGCTTGTTCTACTTTATTGAGAACTGCACGATATAGATCTTGATCGTACTTGGAATAAGTAGAAGGATTATCCTTATTCCGGGAGTTACTTGTCAGATAAATGTAGTCTAGTACCTTATCACCCTGTTTTGCCACTAATTTTACAGCTCTTGTACCCATTCCAGCATTTATAATCAATTTTTTTCCCCCTGTAGCTGTAACTGTACTTTGCCCTGGGCCCGCATTGGTAAATGGTTCCTGAATTTTGATAGGGCTCCAGTTAACCTGCCCTTCCTTTGCGTTCCATTCCCTCAAGTCGGAAGCGGCGGAGTCTACTTTTAGAGTAGGCGCCTGGTATTTAATTCCCATATCGGAGTACATCTTGGCATAGGCTGCAGGTGTTACGTCTGTTACTTCAAAAGTTACATTACGATTCAGCCAATATTCGCTGCCATTGCAGTAAAAGAAAGTTTCGTATGTATTCGTTCCGTCTGTGTTACGACTGAAGCAGGCATCGTTTTTAAAAGTACTCTTACTTGTATACGCTGTTATAGAAAAACCAAATACTGAGGCGCTTTTTTTGGATTCGTTTACCGTTACCCGGCAGGTAAGCACAACTTCTTCTGTATGGAAGGTACATAACACTGTAATGGTAGCACTTCCTTTTCCCACAGCTTTTATGGTTATTTGTTCCATTTCTTTTTGATTTATATTTGTATAATCTATATATGGAACGGTAACGACAGATGTATTACTGGATTCCCAAAACACCATAGGTTTATCGGTATATGAGGATGGAATGGAAAGTGCAAGGGTGGCGCTGTCTCCCTCATTCATGGTTAATGAAGTCTTGTTCAGAGAAACTTTTTTGCTGTTATTATTGTTGTTATCATTATTGTTATCATTATTATTATTATTACTATTATTATTGTTATTATTTCCGCCGCCGGAACTTCCGGTTACTTTGAAATAATATACTGCTTTCTTTCCATTTTTAAATTTTACCGTAATTTTTGCTGTGCCGGCTTTTTTTGCAGTAACTTTAAACTTTTTTGAAGAAGCTTTTTTCACAGAAGCGATTTTCGTCTTGTCAGATTTCACAGACTTAATCGTATATTTTGTGGATACAGTGGTCTTTTTACCTTTTTTCAAGGAGTATTTTCCCACATTGTATTTATATTTTGTTGTTTTTCCATTTTTAAATTTTACTGTTATGACGGCAGAACCATATTTGTACTTGGACGTCACTTTAAATTTTTTAGAGGATACCTTTTTTGCCGAGAGTATAGAAGACTTGCTGGATTTCACGGACTTAATCGTATACTTCGTCTTTATAGTCTTTGAGGTGGTAAGGGTTATGCTTTTATTTACTGTCGTAGTCTTTGACTTAGCCTGGACAGTGGTGGGAACAGTTGTTTCCACAGTGGACAGTGTCATAATAAAAACCAATGCAATAGCTAAGATGTGACATATTTTCTTTTTCATACGTTTCCTCCCTGTTTTTACAATTTTTATAGCTGTTCCAAAAAATTGGTACTTATGTTTAGCATAACATAAGTTATGATTAAATTGAATAGTTTCATTTACCTAGAAGGATTAAAGCGTCAAAGGGGTGCGTCAAAGGTGCTTTTGAAACCCTAATCCTGGAAGGTATCTGAAAAATAATTCCCACCCTCTAGAAGCTTCAGGACGGAGGTTGGATATAAAATTGTATAAAATAAAAAAATCTTGACAATAAATCATAGATTTGTTATGCTAAATACAAATAAAAGACATGAGTGAATGAGTTGTCTACAGAATATAGTACCAAAAGAAAGTGTGGTTTGGTGTTATATTTTGTAGACTTTTTTATCTTATGGGAAATTCCTTCGGATTTCCTATAAGATAAAAATAATATGCGCACTCGTGCAAAAGGAATATGTCGCTAAAGCGACTGCACTCGGCGCGACAAACCAGCCAAGTCCCTCAAAATTGAGGGATTCAGGGAGTTGAAGCGGACCTGTCCGCTTTTTTATCTTATAGGAAATTCCTTCGGATTTCCTATAAGATAAAAATAATATGCGCACTCGTGCAAAAGGAATATGTCGCTAAAGCGACTGCACTCGGCGCGACAAACCAGCCAAGTCCCTCAAAATTGAGGGATTCAGGGAGTTGAAGTGGACTTGTCCGCTTTGTTCTTCTATAGGAAAGACCTTGTCACACTAAAAAGTGAAAGTGCCTTTCGATAAGATAAAAACGATGATTCCCTTGCTTTATGAAAGGTATTCTAACAGTAGGAGGAAATATGAAAAATAAGTTAGAAGAATTGTTAAGAGAAGATAGAATGATTCCATCTGTATCAACAGTAGAACAATTAAAATATGCGGTGGAGAGGTGTTCTTTTTCCTGTATTATGTTAAAAATGGGGGATATCAATACCATTGGCAAGATGATTGCTCATATTCACAAATATGAAAAATCAGCTATGGTCCATCTGGATTCCATCAAAGGAATTTCAAAAGACAAGTCGGGGATTCATTATCTGAGACGGATAGGGGTAGATTCTCTGATCACTATGAAATCCCAGAATATTCGAATGATAAAAGAAGAAGGAATCCATTCTGTTCTAGGTACCTTTTTGGTAGATTCTTCTTCAGTGGCTGTTACTCTTCAGAATATGCATACAAATAAACCAGATGCAGTGATTGCCATGCCTATGACTATTCCTGACAGTATCTATGAAATACTTCAGGAAAATACACAAATTCCTATTATGGCAGGAGGATTGGGGATGAGCAGAGAGATTATTGATCATGTTTTGGGGCTGGGCGTTCGGGCCTGTGCCGTCACAGATAAAAATATTTTAGAACAGTATGAAAAAATATGAGGTTAGGCAACTGCGAAATTCAATACTTTTCCAAATTTCATGTACCATTCAAAATATTTGAGAGAAACTGTGGTAATTGTACATGAAATTTTGATCATTAGGCAGTTTCGCAATTACTTAAAAAGTATGAGGTAAAGGAAAGGAGAAAAATATGGAGGGAGAAAGCATAGCATTCGTCAATGGAAATGTCATCACGATGGATCAGCAGGATACCAGGGCAGAGGGACTTCTCATTAGACAAGGTAAAATTGCAATGGTAGGAAATTCTAGGGAGATAAGAATTGTTGCGGAAGGGCAGAAAGTTCCAGTGGAAGATCTTCAGGGCAAAACAGTATTGCCGGGTTTCCATGACTGTCATGTACATGTGATAGGAACTGGAATGGCTTCTCTGGGTGCAGATCTCTATCAATGTGAGTCAGTGGAAGATGTGATAAGAACACTAAAAAGGGAAGAGACACAAGGAGAAAAGGGTTGGATCTGCGGCGTAAGATTGGACGAATCAAGGCTTGCAGAGAAGAGGCCGCCTTCTCTGCAGGAATTGACAGATGCATTTCCAGAACGAGGGGTATATTTGATTGATCGAGGCTTGCATTATACGGTGGTGAACCAGAAGGCTTATGAAGAAATTGGATATCAGGGCACAGAGGGAGGGATTGGCAGAAATGAAGAAGAACAGCCGGACGGCAGAATGCATGAGGCTGCCAACAGTATGGCAAGGCGGTATTTCAATGATTCCATGACAAAAGAACAGAGAAAAAAAGCTCTGGAAAATGTACAGGAAGAGGCTGTGAAAAAAGGAATTACCACAATTCACGCTATGGAAGGCGGCGAGATGTTTTCAGATAAAGATGTTGATGTTTTTCTGGAAGATCAGGAAACAAAGATAGATTTTGTTCTTTACTGGGATACCTTAGAAATTGAGAAAGTAAAGAAAATGGGTCTTTCCAGAATAGGTACGGATATTTTATCGGATGGTTCCATTGGTTCCCGGACAGCGGCTTTTGACGAGCCATATGAAGATAAAGGTGATACCTGCGGAAAACTTTATTATACCGATGAATTTTTGGTGGAATTTATGGAAAAGGCTTTTAAAGATCATCTGCAGTGTGGTTTTCATGCTATTGGCCAGAAAGCAATCAGACAAATTTTAGATTGTTATGAAAAGGCCCAGAAGAAATGTCCCTGGAAAGATGCAAGATTTCGAATCGAGCATTTTGGATTTTGTGACGACCGGGATATTCAGCGGGCAGCGAAATATGGGATTATTATCTCTACCCAACCATCCTTTTCTTATCTGAGAGGAGGAGAAGGGAGTGTGTATCAGATCCGTGTAGGGAAAGAACGGGAGAGAAAGGCATATCCCCTTCAAAAATTTGTAGAATATGGAATTGTGACGGCAGGAGGATCAGATTCCAGCGTTACGCCTATGGACCCTCTGTTGGGCATTCATGCTGCAGTGAATCATCCCTATCCAGAGCACAGGGTAAGGATAGATCAGGCCCTGCGGATGTTTACAATAAACGGGGCCTACAGCGCTTTTGAAGAAGAGAAAAAGGGTTCCATAGAACCGGGAAAAATGGGAGATCTTGTGATTTTATCAGACAGCCCTTATCAGGTTCATCAAGAAAAAATAAAAGACATACAAGTGGAAATGACGGTAAAGGAAGGAAAAATTGTGTATAAAAATCAATAAAATTATGGAGGTAAAAGATGGAAAAGTATGTATTGGGATTTGATATTGGGACAACGGGAACGAGGGCAATGATCTTTGATCGGAAGAGTCAGGAGATGGCTTCTGCTTACAGTGAATTTCCACAGTATTTTCCTCAGGACGGATGGGTGGAACACGACGCCCAGGAAATTTATGATATTACGCTGAAGATGGCGGCGGAAGCTTTGAAAAAGGGAAATATTAAACCGGAGCAGATTGCTTCTATTGGAATTGCAAATCAAAGAGAGACTACGGTGATTTGGGATAAGAAGACAGGAATTCCTGCCTG
The DNA here is from genome assembly GCA_022792535.1 of Lachnospiraceae bacterium. GTDB lineage: Bacteria > Bacillota > Clostridia > Lachnospirales > Lachnospiraceae > Petralouisia. The sequence goes on along the minus strand of JAAWBG010000095.1, from coordinate 3,646 downwards.
CAGGGCTATAGTCTGGCAGGATAGAAGAACCCTGCCTATCTGTGAACGTCTAAAAGCATTGGATGGAGAAAATTTTGTCAGACGTACAGGTATGATTTTAGTGCCTAATGACGCAGCTACCAAAATTGCCTGGTTGATGGAAAATAGGGAGGAGATTCGTCACGGGCTGGAAGAAGGAGATCTCATTTATGGAACGATTGACACTTGGATGGTCTGGAAGTTAACGGAAGGTAAGGTACATATCACAGAGCCCTCTAACAATTCGGTCACGCTTCTGCAGAATGCAGAAACTTTGGACTATGATGCAGAAATTTTAAAGGTGTTAAACATTCCGAGACATATTCTGCCTGAGATCAGAAAGTCCAGTGAAATATATGGATATACAGAGCCGGCGCAATTTTTCGGAGCATCCGTTCCCATTGGCGGAATTCTGGGAGACCAGCAGGCAGCAGCCATCGGACAAGGCTGCCTGAAACCAGGGACCGCGAAAAATACATATGGAACAGGTTCTTTTATCGTAATGAATACAGGAGATCGTTATATTGCTCCTTCTGACGGAATCTTTTCCCCGGTAATCTATACAAAAGATGATCTGGTAAGTTATGGATTGGAAGGAATGGCAGATGTATCTGGCGCAGTGATTCAATGGCTGAGGGATGGAATCGGAATGATCCAAAGCGCGGAAGAAGCAGAAAAATTGGCCCTTCAGGCAGAAAGTAATATGGGGGTTTATTTTGTGCCCGCTTTTGTAGGACTTGGAGCGCCTTATTATGATTCTTATGCCAGAGGAACCATTATTGGTTTGTCCCGGGGAGCAGATAAACGCCATGTTGCAAGGGCGGCCCTGGAATCCATGGCGTTTCAGGTGCGGGATTCTTTTGAAATGCTGGAAAGAAAATCAGGGATGAAGCTGACAAGACTTCGGGCTGATGGCGGAGGAGCAAAAAGCGATTTTATGTTGCAATTTCAGGCAGATATTTTAGGAGTGCCGGTAGAACGTCCGGAAATCACAGAGACTACCTGTCTGGGCGGCGTCTATATGGCAGGTCTGGCAGCAGGATATTGGGATTCCATTGATCAGGTTGCAGAGTTCTGGCGGGTAGAGAAATCTTTTGAACCCACAATAACAGACACTCAGCGGCAGGATCAGATTGCCATGTGGAAGAAAGCCATTGAGAGAGCCGGCGGCTGGTTAAAATAAAGGTTTCAATAAAATTTTATTATAAATTCATAAAACATTTAAGGAGGAAATGTACAATGAAAAAAAGAATTATGATTTTTGGGGATTCTAATACTTGGGGCTGGAACCCCTGCAACGACCTTGTTTCTCCATTACAGAGATGGGATGATGAGACAAGATGGTCAGGAGTACTGCAGAAGGATCTGGGAGAAGATTATCTTGTAATTCCAGAAGGATTGAATGGCAGAACCAGTGTTTGGAATGATCCTATTGAAGAATACCGCTGTGGAAAAGATCAGATTATTCCCTGTCTGGACAGCCATGCGCCTCTTGATCTGGTAATTATTATGGTGGGAACCAACGACCTGAAATGCCGCTATACCGTATCTGCTCAGGATATTGCCAATGGAGTGGGAATTATTGTGGATAAAACCCTTCATCAGGCAGGAGCCTTCAATCCGGCAGGGCCAAAAGTCCTTTTAATCTGTCCGCCGCCTCTTGGCCATGTTGAAAATGGTGTTTTCGCTCATATGTTTGAGGGAAATGTAGAAAAATCTAAAAAAATGCCTCCATTTTTCCAGGGAGTGGCAAAGACTTATGGTGTGGAATATTTTGATGCGGGAACTGTGATTGAAAGCAGCAAGGAAGACGGTCTTCATCTGCAGGCAGACCAGCATGAAATCTTAGGTCATGAGATTGCGAAGATTGTAAAGAAAATGTTGTAAAATATTTTTAGTTTAGAGAAATTTGTCTTAGAATAAATGTTATATGAAAAAGAGGTTATTGTAGAATGGCAGCATTTTGCAATAATCCCTTTTTCATTCTATGGGATTAGGGCGTCAAAAGCTATTCTATGGGAAAGACCTTGTCACGTTAAAATGTGAAAGTATCTTTCTTATAGAAGAAAAGATAGAGAGGCGCACACAATTAAAATATTGTAAACTTATAAAAAATACTTTAAATTTTCCTTTGGGACATAATATAAAATAGATATTTTCAGAAAAAATAGATAATGACAATTTTTTTAATCTATTGTATAATAATAATTAAGGCGTCAAAAGGGTGCGTCGCACCCACTCTATACCATATATTGATGTGTAAGCAAGCTTGCAATAGCAATATATGGTATAGAGTGTAACGCCAAAGGCGCTTTTGACACCTTAATCATAATAGTATTATTATTAGCAAAGGAGAAAGATGTCCTGGTGGATGGTTATAGTACAATTAATGAAGTTTTAGTAAAACTTTTTAATGAGATTATGGATATAGAAGAAAAAGCAATCATAACGGAAGAATTTAAGGATATTTCCAATAATGATATGCACATTATAGAGGCAATTGGGAAAGATGAAGCAAAAAATATGTCTGCCGTTGCAAAATTGTTGTCTGTGACAGTGGGAACTTTGACCATTGCCATCAATAATCTGGTAAAAAAAGGTTATGTTAACCGGGCCCGCAGTGAGGAAGACCGCCGGGTAGTTTTAATCTCTCTCTCGAAAAAAGGAGAAAGAGCTTATGATCATCATGAAAAATTTCATCATGAAATGATTCAGGCAACTTTGGAAGGTCTGGATGGAGAGCAGACGGAAATTTTAGTTCAAGCTCTGCAGAATTTAAGTAGATTTTTTAAAGAATATGCAATGGGTACAAAAGAATAAGAAATTTCTTAATTATAGTGGAAAATATATGATAATTCCCTTGAAAAGTATATAACTGCATGATAGAATGAAGCTAACAATGACCAGAAGAAAACGACAGAAGAAAATATATTTAGTAAAAATAGTTGCGGAGGTGGATGAAATGAAAAAAGCAGTGGTTTTAGCGGCATTTGCAATGGCTTTTGTGGTTGGAGGAACTACCACATATGGAATGGGAAACAGCAATCTTGCCTTTTGTGATATGAGAGGAAAGCATACTTACGGACATCATTATAACTCTAATCATTGTATTGCAGACGCTCTTTATAATAGGATAGAAAATATTGCGCCGGCAAATACGAATCAAACATCCTGTACAGGAAATCAGGTTCACAGAAATAATTGTATTTATCCCCAGTATCCCAATGAAACAGCGGCTTCTAATGGAACGGGAACTACCAATGAAGCGGCACCCAGCGGATATGATAATTCAGCGTCATCCTCAAATGAGACGGTATATGACAATACGACAGCGCCATCCTCAGACAATAACCAGGCTCCGGCTTCTGATGGAAGCGGTTACGGAAATGGTTATGGAAACGGAAACGGTTATGGGAACGGCTATTATGGAGGATACCATCACAATAGCGGCGGCCATCACGGCAGACATCATTAATTGACAATAAATAAGGGGATGTGAAAAAAGTCTCTTAACAAAAAAGAACACTTTCAGGAATAAAACCTGGAGGTGTTCTTTTCTTTTTGGTATAATTTATCTGCTATGAAAAACAATACCGAATATTATTATAGTCCAAAGCAGGGAAGATTA
>JAAWBG010000115.1 GCA_022792535.1 Lachnospiraceae bacterium | reverse complement strand
CGGTCTATCAAAATCTCGGATGAACGGGACGCCGCAAAATGCAGTGCGGACAGAATCCCTGCGCTGGAGCCATTTACAGAAAAATAGCTGTGCGCCGCACCGTATGCCGCCGCAATAGTGTCCAGAGATTCGCGCAAAATGCCTTCCGGATGGTGCATGTTGTCTGTGCCGGACAGCTCCGTTCCGTCAACTTCCAAAAGTCCATGCAGCTGCTTTGGTATCCATTTGCCGCCTTTATGTCCCGGCATGGCAAAGGAAATACGGTTTTGTTTTGCCCGCGCCGCCAATGCATCATATAGCATAAAATCCCTCCCGCCTAACGTATCACTTTGTTTCCATTATAAAGGAAAAAGCGTGTTTTGGCAAGTCACGGGCGGCATTTTTGCGTTGACAATCATAGCAAAGCAGTATATAATGGTAAAAGGACTATTTACAGGACAAGCCGGAAAATTTCGGCGGCATGGATAGAGGAGAAAAACAATGGCAAACAGAAATTTGAGTGAATATATGGACATTGTGTGCAAGATGGTGCGCGGCGTGTTTTACCGTCCGCGGTTTTCACAATGCGGCAAATTGCTGCGGGTAGGGCGCGGCGTGCGTGTGTTGAAAAAAGCAGGAACCATTGCAATCGGTGATAAAGTGCAGCTGCACCGTCAGGTGAAATTGAGCAGTTGGGGAGCGGAAGGAACGGCGAAGCTCGCCATTGGCAGTGGCACGGCAATCGGTGACCGCACAGAAATTCACTGCGGCGGACAGGTGGAAATCGGAAGAGACTGCAACATTTCGTGGGACTGCTGCATTATGGACCGCGATTATCATAAGCTTGGCGGCGATACGGAACTCATTCGTCCGGTCAAAATTGGGGACCGCTGCTGGATTGGTTGTAACAGCATCATTCTCAAAGGCGTGACGCTTGGAGAAGGCGCTGTGGTAGCAGCGGGCAGCGTTGTAACAAAAGATGTTCCGGCGCGGACGCTGGTGGGCGGAAATCCTGCCCGTGTGCTGCGGGAAAATATTGAATGGAAAGCGTGAGTACATAGATGGGTGAACAAAACGGTGTAAAAACAGTCAGCGTCGTGGTTGTCATTAATGTATTTGCGCGTGCGCTGGCGCTTCTAGCAGGTATCATGGTCACGTCGTTTTACGGCGCGACAGTGCAGACGAGTGCGTATTCTTATGCATTGAATCTGACAAACATTATTACAACAATTATCGGCACGGCGCTGACAACATCCGTGGTGCCGATTTATACAGATATTCGCGAAAGCCACGGCATAGGGCGGGCGACAAAGTTTGTCAACAACACCATGTCGCTCACGATTCTGGTGGGCGGTATTTTGATGGTGCTGGGTATGCTGACCGCGCCGCTGACGGCATATTTTGCGAAAGACGGCGACTATAGCTTCGCGGTGTATTCCATCCGTGTGATGATGCCGGCGGTTGTGTTTATTAGTTTGTCCTATATTTTCAGCGGCGTGTTGCAGTCGCATAATCATTTCTATGTGGCAGCAATGATTTCTCTACCCAGTTCTTTGGTGAACGTGGGATATATGCTGTTGTTCTCGCGCTTCTTTGGCGTATGGGGACTAACGGTAGCGGCGCTGCTGGGCTTTTTTGTGCAGGCAGTCTTTTTGCTGGTGCCGCTGAAACGCATGGGCTTTGGATTGGGCGTAAGCTGCCAGTGGAAAAACGAAGATATTAAGCGCATTTTTGTCATGACCGCGCCGGTGATTATCGGCGTTTGCGCCTATCAGATTAATTTGCTGACCAACAGCGCGATTGCCATGGCATATGATGCGGAAAAATATATCGTGCTGAACAACATGCAGAATTTGGGTGTGCAGATTGTTATGACACTGGTGCTGGCGGTCATGTCTGTGGTCTATCCCAAATTGTCGTTGCTGGTGGCACAGAAAGACCGCAAAGGGTTTTATGACTATTTCACCACTGCTATCAATTCCCTGATTCTGCTACTGCTTCCGATTTCTTTTGCGTTCGCGGTTTTGTCACCGCAAATTGTGGACGCGGTCTATGGATATGGTGAATTTGGCAGCGCAGATGTGATGCTGGGCGCGGGTGTGTTTGCGCTTTATGGTATCAGTGTGCTGG
>JAAWBG010000100.1 GCA_022792535.1 Lachnospiraceae bacterium | reverse complement strand
CCTGGGGTCAAAACAATGATCCGTATTATGCAAAAGGAGGAGTCACTATGATGTTGACAGACAGATTGCAGCGATTAAAAAATCGGCTGTTTGAAATTGATTACTATGAAAAAAAGGAATGGCATTTTAAAGGTGTCAGCATTGTTACAGATGAAAACAGGTCCGAGCCTCTGATTGTAAGAAAGGCGCTGGCAGTAAAATATATGGCAGAACATCTTCCCGCCATTATCAAGAAGGATGAACTCATCGTTGGAAACCCCAACATGAACAGTGTTGGTTTTGGGACCGTTATCCCCAATTACGCGACTCCTGAGGAATCCGCTATGGCGGAAAAACTTCTTCTGGATATTAACTCGGTCTGGGGACATCACCCACCTGGCTATGAAAAAATAGTTGCAAAAGGTGTAGCTAACCTGCAGTCTGAAATTAATAGTAAGCTGCGTGAAACAAATGATGATGAGACCATCTCCCTTTACAGGGCCATGCAGATTTCCCTGGATGCACTGATTCTCTTTGCTCACAGGCACAGCCAGGCTGCCCGGCGGGCAGCGGAACAGGAAGCGGATCCGACCCGGCGAAAAGAGCTTGAAAATATCGCGGATATATGCGCCAGGGTTCCCAATTGCCCTGCCCGAAGCTATCAGGAAGCGCTGCAGTCCTACTGGTTCGTATACTGCCTGATCAACAGCGGCGGAGCCTATGTTCCTCTCGGTTGTTTTGATCAGATTGTAGGCGATTGTTATCAAAAAGATCTTGACGCCCAAAGTCTGTCCAGACAGGAAGCGATGGATCTGACCGGCAGCTTTTTGATTAAGTGCAACGAGCGGATCCAGATGAATATTCGTGAAAGTGAAAATCACAACACTCTGGGAATGTTTTCACAGGGCAGCCGCATGGCTCTCAGCAAAGGGGAGGCCGACGACTGGGCTATCTTTGGTCAGCAGAGGAAACGGATGTGGCGCGATGACGAACCTGATAACAGCGATTCCAACTACAATTTCGGTCAGTCGGGAAACGACTGGCTTATGAATATGATGGTCGGCGGTTTTTGTGAAGAACTCGGTATCCTGGTAATGGACTTGATGCACCATATGGATCTTCTGATGCCTACCCTGGGCGCCAGAGTAAGTAAATGCTCTTCCCAGCGCTATCTTCGTAAAATTGCGGAAGTTCTGCGCTATGGGCAGGGTGAACCTATGATTTACAACGACGATACCATTATCCCCGGTCTTCTTGATATGGGAGTCAGTGAAAAAGATGCAAAGACCTACTCCAATGATGGCTGCTGGGAGGTACTGGTGCCGGGGAAAACCTATTTCAGCTATTGCCATATCCACAATCTGCAGTGTATCGAATGGGTATTTAACAGAGGCGTCTCAATGCTAGATCCAACGAAAAAGGAAGGGATTGATACAGGCGACATTAATGACTTTCGCTCTTTTGAGGATTTTTATGCAGCCTATGAACGGCAGACCGCCCATCTTATTGATAAACTCATCCGCAAGAGGCTTGGCAACTTCCAGCTTTCCTCCATCATTGCACCGGATCCTCTTGCTTCGGCAATTACAGACGACTGCCTTGAAAAAGGGAAAGATATCACACAAGACGGATGCAGGTATATACAACACGCCCTGTTAATGACCGGATTAACGAATGCTGCGGATTCAATGGCTGTCATTAAAAAGCTGGTTTTTGAAGAGCAAAGCGCGACCCTTTCTCAACTTAAATCTGCCATGGAGCATAACTGGCAGGGATATGAACTATTAAGACAGAAAGCCCTGAACCGGGTTCCCAAACTCGGCAATGATGATGATTATGTGGACGATCTGGCAATCCGTATGATGCAAAGCTTTGAAAAGCAGGTTCAAACATATCGAGATAAACATCCAAAGATTAAATTTCCATGTGGAGTCGGAACCTTTGAGAATTACGCAGTACTTGGGCGGGATATTGCTGCCAGTGCCGACGGAAGGCTTGCCCGCGAAGCTCTGGCCCCCAACTATTCGCCGACCCCAGGAATGGATACTCATGGCCCAACAGCCGTTATCAGGAGCATGACAAAGCCCGATTTATTAAAGTATTATTGCGGATGTCCCCTTGATATCTCCATACTGGCCGGGGAATTTGAGGGAGAGGCTGGAATCGAACGGCTGAAAGCTTTGATTGAAAGCTATTGCGAAATGGGTGGTCAGATCCTGACCATCACAAGTATGAAGGTTGAAGATTTGAAAGACGCCCGCATCCATCCGGAAAAGCACCAGAGCATCCGTGTACGAATGGGCGGTTTGTCCGCTTACTTTGTCGCTATGGCTCCGGAACAGCAGGACAATATTATCAAACGATTTACAAAGGGGGAGTACTAAATGAATACAACAAACAAAGCACTGGCATTATTCGCATGCCAGATAAGATTGGCCGCTTTAGAGTGCATGAAACATCTGGGGTTTGGACATGTGGGCGGTTCCATGTCCATTGCCGAAACTCTGGCCGTATTATATGGAAAACAAATGAACATCAATCCGAAGGAGCCCCAGTGGAAGGAGCGGGACTGGCTGGTAATGTCCAAAGGACACTGCGGACCTGCGCTTTATGCAGCCCTTGCCCTAAAAGGCTATTTTCCCAAAAGTGAACTTGAAACAATGAACACCGGCGGTACCAGTTTGCCGAGCCACTGCGATCGAAATAAAACAACAGGTATTGATATGAGCACCGGCTCTCTGGGTCAGGGAATATCAACTGCTATTGGGACAGCTATGGGTCACAAATTACAGGGGCAGTCAAACTATACTTATCTGATTTTGGGTGATGGCGAATGTGATGAGGGGCAGATTTGGGAAGGCGCCCTATTTGCAGCGCAGCACAAGGTTCACAATTTGATTGCCTTTGTGGATTACAACAAACAGCAGCTGGATGGTTATACAAAAGACGTCTGCAATTTGGGTGATTTAAAACAGAAATTTGAAGATTTTGGCTGGCATGCACAGGAGGTGGACGGTCACAGTATTGAGCAAATTGACGCCGCTATTGAATCTGCAAAAGCAGAAAACGAAAAGCCCTCTGCCATTATCCTCCATACGATAAAAGGTCGGGGCTGCAGCTTTGCGGAGGGGCAGCTCTATAATCACCATATGAATTTTTCAACACAGCAGTACGAGGATGCCCATTCCAGACTGCTGGAACAAATAAAAGCTTTTGATGCATAGGAGGCAAAGATGAACGTAACGATATTAAAAACTCTTACTGATGAAACACAGGAAAT
>JAAWBG010000037.1 GCA_022792535.1 Lachnospiraceae bacterium | reverse complement strand
TATAAGACAAAAATAATATGCCCAGGGTCCTCCTCCACTACGAATATTTTCTCTCCCATTTTCATATAGTAGTTCAAAGAGAAATTAAGGAGGAATCCTGTGAGTTCAAAAACAAAGATTGTTGTTCTGCATTTAAAAGAAGTAGTTTATACGGCTATTTTTGCTATTCTCGGCATTTTGCTGGTTTTACTGCTGATCTTTATGTTCCTGCCGGATGACAAAGAGAAAACTGCGGAAGAGACTATGAAATATACAGCGGGGGTATACACTTCCTCCATACAATTAAATGACAACGCCATAGATGTGGAAGTTGTGGTGGACGACAGTCATATCAACTCCATCACTCTGGTAAATCTGGACGAAGCGACTGCCGCCATGTATCCGTTGATGCAGCCTGCCTTAGACAATCTCACCCAACAGATTTATGAAAAGCAGTCTCTGGAAAATATTTCTTATGGCGACGACAACCAATATACGTCCATGGTACTGTTAAATGCCATCCAGGCCGCTTTGGACAAAGCCGCATACATAGAAGATTAAAAAGAAAGCAGGACAGATCTTTTTCGTCCTGCTTTCTTACTGCCGATTTCTCTATGGTTCTCTGACACAGTTCTTATACTGCAATGATAATTCCTCCATCATTGGCGTACATACTGCTGATCCCTGCGGTATCCACCACAAATATCTCTTTGAATTCCGCCATACTTCTGATCTTTTCTACCGCTTCCTTTGCTCTCTGGGGGCAATTACAATGAGCAATGGCAACTACCTTTTCTTTAGGATTTATCGTTTTCCCAATCAGATCTGTAATCATTTTATCCACTGCCTTTGCAATCCCTCTTGCCTGACCGATCTGACAGATGGTTCCTTCTCTCGTTCCTCCCATCACGGGTTTAATGTTCAAGGCCCCTGCAACAAATGCCTTCATATTGCTCAGTCTTCCATTTTTCCGCAGAGTCTCTAAAGTCTCTAACACAAAAGAGGTGTTCAATTCTGCAATAAAGCCATCCACTTTCTCTATAATTTCTTCAAAATCAAGTCCGGCTTCCTCATACTCCTGAATCTTCATGGCGATCACTGTCTCACCTACAGAAGCTGATTTGGAATCAAACACATGAATCTGTTTTTCTCCCTTTTCCTCTAAGTATAAATTCCTGCCCAGCTCTGCGCTGTTATAGGAACCGCTGAGCTGAGATGACAAGGTCACCGCATATATATGCTCTGCTTCACAGTCAAAAGCCTCCATATAACGTTCTGGAGAAGGGCAATTGGATTTGGGGCATTCTGGACTTGCTGCCACCCGTTTCAAAAATTCTGCCTGGTCAAAAGTCTCATCATCCACAATATGATAATCCTCCACCAAAATTTCCAGCGGTACATTTTCAAAATGCCCGTCCTGTTTTAATTTTTCCGGCAGCTCTCCGCAACTGTCCACTACAATCTTATAGCTCATGTCTTTCCTCCTGAATATTTCTGCAATTTTCACAATAAGCACTGCTGCATTTTCATTATGTGGTATTTCTTCTCATTACATTAGATATCTAAAAATCTTTTACATTATTATTGTTATTACTTTATGTAGTTTTTAATACCACTTAATACTAACATAAATATTCTTTTTTGAAAAGCCCCAAATCTACATTCTCATTGCTTCTTATTCTTTTGGTTAAAACAAAAGCTGATTTCTTTCCACATATTGTCTTCTAAATAATTGATCTCTGAGATCCCTTCACAGTAGTCTGCAATATATCCTTCCTCAATAAAATATTGAAATGCCTGCTTTTTCAGAATATCATCGGAAAACCGCAAAGTAGCCACTTTTCCCTGATCCCATGCTTCTGAAAGAATACTTCCCATTTTTTCCGGAGCCCATTCTTCAATATAGGTTCCTTCTTTGATATAGTAATTATCTCTCACTGCGGTACATTCCGGCAGATCAATCTCTGAATTGGGCGTGTGCCCCATCTGCATTTCCTGGGTGGTCATGGTCATATAATTGTAGTCAATGAAAGACGTCTCTTTCCCCTCTTTGTTCCGATACCCATTATTTCCCCAGGTGACGTCCATATAGTAGTATTCTCCATCCAGACAAATCAGATTCCAAGCATGAGGCTCTCCCAACGCAACACCTGACACAATCACGCTCTGAATCCCCAGCTGGCCCAGCAGATACTGCACTGCACAGGCATAACCCTGACAGACTGTCTGACGTTTCAAAAACACGCTTACAATATTCTGGCTGTTCTCTGCATTCTGTACATACTCCGTGTTAAGGGCCAGAAATTCATAGATATATTTGGCTTTGTCATAGTCTGTATCATTGATGGAAATCCCGCTGAGCCAAGTCTCCACAATATTGTCAATCTGGCTCTGGGTCTCCTTCCGTTCTTCCTCTGTCATGGTATATTTGGGCGCAAATTCCAAGCTGACTAATTCTTCCCCTTTGGTATATCGGGTAAATACATACCCCTCCACCCAAAACAGTCCTCCATAATCTCCACAGACTGCTGTATACGCCCTCCGCATCAGATCCAGGTCTGTTGTGGACAGTTTGATCTTTTCCTCATGATTTAAAATGGCGGCCAGCATCTCATCATACACTACCTGCCCTGCCTCATTCAAATGCTCATAGGCATACTTACCTACAGAAATCTGCTTTCTCTCTGTCTCTTCTGGTTTCAAAGTCTTTGTATCAGTAACCGGCACTTCTGCTCTCTGCTGATTTTTGTCCGCCCCGACACTTTCTGATTCCTGGTTCTTCGGCAGGAGATTCTCCAGAGGAACTGGTGCGCAGCCATGGCTCAGAATGCTGCATAACAAAAGCACCATAAAATACTTTGCCTTGCTTTTTACCCATTTCATTTTAATTTACCTTTTCTCTTCCTTTCGGAAAGTCTTCCCACTCTTATTTTTCCTATTAATAATTCCCTTTTTAAAGGCTTCTGACTGACATGCCTTCCCTGTTTACACCTGAAAGTAAGCTGTGATCAAATCTGTCAAAGATTTCATATCAGCCGCCCCCATGGTCTCTACTGCAGAATGCATGGCCAGCAGCGGCACTCCGATATCCACTGTGCGCACTGGCAGAATAGCAGATGCAATGGCGCCTAACGTTCCTCCTCCCGGCAGATCAGAACGGTTCACAAATTTCTGATAGGGAATCTTTTCTTTCCTGCATATTTGCTCTACAATTGCTACCGCTTCACAGTCGGTGGCATAAGACTGGGCGCTGGCTTCCTTAATGCACAATCCTTTCCCTAATACAGGCTTATTCGTAAGATCCATTTTTTTGCTCTGATTGGGATGCAGTCCATGAGCCACATCCACAGATAAGAAAAGTGCCTGATATAGATTCTCTCTAATCTGAGCGGAGGTCTTACCCAAACTTTCGCCGATCTTTTCTATCAAATTTAAAAGCAGCAAAGATCCTGCCCCTTGCTTGGTACGGCTGCCTATCTCCTCATGGTCAAATAATGCGATTAAATTTAAGCCCTCTTTACAGCTGCTGTTGATCAAACCTGTCAGCAATGCCTGTACAGAAGTCAGATTATCCAGCCTGGGAGACAGAATAAACTCTTCCTGCAGTCCAAAATACTGAGGTTTCTCTGTACAATACACCCAAAGTTCAAAATCCAAAATATCTTCCGGTTCCACTTGCAGCTCTTTTGCCAGAAAATGCAGTAACATATGATCTTTTTCCAATTCTCCCTCTAAAAGTCCCAAAATTGGAAGCATATCTGTCTGCTTATTCAGCTCGATCCCCTTATTTACCTCTCGATTCATATGAATCGCCAGATTCGGAATGGCCATAAGAGGCCTGCACAGATCAATTTGACGCATCTTTGGATGCAGCACATCTTCGCTCTGCAAAGCTACACGTCCAGAAATACTCAAAGGTCTGTCCAACCAGGTATTTAAAATGGCCCCGCCATACACCTCCACATTTATTTGAGCGTATCCTTCCGTAACGATATCAGGATTGGGTTTGATTCTTAAACATGGAAAATCTGTATGAGCCGCCCCAATACGAATAGACTCCCGATAACTCCGCTTCTCTCCTATTGTAAAAGCAAATAAGGTGGTGTCATGGTGCTTCATATAATATTTTCCACCTTCTGTCAGCCCCCAGGCCTGATAAAACTTCATCTCCTCAAATCCTGCCTCTTTTAGCTGCTCCTCCGCTTCCTTCACCACCATAACTGCACTGGTTCCATTTTCCAGTAAATGAAATAATTCCTGCACTGTCTGTTCCATTTTCCGCCTCCTGCACTCTACTTCGATTTCTTCAGATCTTTCCCCTTGCCTTCTCTCCTCATAACCATTTTTCCCTTTTTCCAGTATACTATAAATACAAGATAATTTCCACTATAAGGCCATTGTCAGATAAGATTTCATCTTGTATAATGTAACAAGTTCAAACAAATACTTTGCCGCCTATAAAATCTATATTTCACAGTTATAGTTATATTAAGATGGGAGTAATTATGGAATTACGACAGATACAATATTTTATTGAGCTTTATAAAGATCGGAACATCACCAAATCCAGCCAGACGCTTTTTATCTCCCAGCAGGGATTAAGCAAATCCATCGGACGTTTGGAAGAAGAGCTGGGCTTTCTTCTGTTTGAACGAACAGCGGCAGGGGTGATCCCCACAGATTCTGCCGATAAGCTTTATCTCCATTTCCGAAAAGTTATGGATGCTTTTCGCGAACTGGAATTGGAAATTGACCATATCCGCCAGGAACGGATTCTGAAAATTTCCGCCCATCCTGGATTTGCACTGTCTTCCGACAAAGAGGACTTTGCAGAATACTCCCGCTGCTATCCCGAATATCAGACCAGATACATGGAAGAATCCAAGGAACTGGCCATGCAGCATCTCCAAGAGCATAAGGCAGACGTGGCTTTTATGCTGGCCCCCATTCCAGAAGGATTTCATTCCCATCAGCTTATCCGAAAAGAGCCCTTATATGCTGTGATGGAAAACAGCCATCCTCTGTCCCGGAAAGATTACCTTACATTGGAAGACCTAAGAGAGCAAACTTTACTGCTGCTGGATCTCTATGGGGAATACAATCAACTGATCCTCACTCAGGCAGACAGTAAAAACATCCCCTACTTCATATATGACAAAGTAACTATCAACGAATTTCTCTCTATCCTTAACTTTGGTTCTTTCATAGGTTTCAGTACCGATAGAGTCTACCGTTACTACAATTTCCCCAATATTTCCTTTGTGCCCTTTTTTCTGTCTGGCGATACCCCCCTCTATTCAGAAACTCATCTGGTCACATTAGAAAATGTCTTTCTAGATCGGGAAATGCAGCATTACATCAATTATGAAAAGAAAAAGTGCGGCCACACTTCACAGTAATGATATTTTACCTATCTCCTCTTTTCTGATATTTCCTTAAAAACGGGCAAAGGGTACTCTTTCCATAGCAGTAGAAAGAGTACCCATTTTTAGGGAAAACTTATTAAGTTACCATACATAGAGCGAGGAACACTTGTTTCCAAACACCTTATCCAATTACTGGAAATATAGCGTTGAGAACAAATGTCATAATAAATATTGCAAATGCTGGCGGGTCGATGTGAGAATCTTCGCCACTGTTGATGACATTACCTGCGAAATCACCAAGCAAGCCTGCAACTGTACCGCATACGATACTGATCAAGAAAGCCATGTAAAGATTTCCTGTAGTAGCGTAAGACATTACAACAGCATTTGCTGCAGTGATCACGATATGGTGACATCCGAAGAATGGCTGACCTGCCACTGCAAATACCAAAGCGATTGCTGCAAGACCGAAGATTAAGGTAGCGTATGCGCCGCCAAATGCTTCAACTGGTACGCCTGCAGAAATTGCGCCTGTGTAGAGACCTCCAACAAGGATACTATAGCCAATAGCCATCACTAAAGTGGTTCCCATAGCTTTACCCTTGCTGAACACTGCTGTTCCGGTTCTCAGTTTTCCGCCAAAGATAAGACGTACTACAACAGCAGAACAGAATACAGTGATTCCAGGAGCGTCTGTTACAAGACGTGGAGAAATGGTTCCAGCAAAGAGGTTCATAACAACTAACTCTTTGAATAAGAAACCAATCACACCAAAGATACCGCCTACCAGCAGTACGCTTGGCTCATTGTATCCAGATAATGCAGTGATAATATCAGCTCCATTTTCTGAGACACCTTTTTTCTTTGCAAAAGCAGAAGCAGCAACGCCTCCGGCAAATGCAATGTGCGGTCCGAAGAATGGTCCGAACGCCATGTAGTTCAGCAATACGTTGGATGCATCACCAGCACCACACATAGCTGCTACAGATCCAGCTACAGAGAACACACCAGTCATAATAAATGCCGGCACACCTCCCATTGCAGCTGCAAATACACCGCCACCAAAAGCAGCGATCAGAGATAGAATTTCAATCATAACATTTACACCTCCTCTTACGTATGTATGATTCCTTCTATTGTTGTATTCAAGCTGTATTCCCTTTTATTCTGCCTAAATACAAGTTTATTGTAACATCTGACCAGGCATTTGAATAACAACAGGAATTTTTGATTGGCACAACAAAAAGTTGTGCATGGATTTCTATTAGTTGGAGGAATGGAAAATTCTGTACGGAGGCTGCCACAGAACGCCGGCCTATCCCGCAGCAGAGCAGTCTGTACTTGTTCTCCTTCTTTTTTCATGTTACAATTTGAACAGCTGCCAAATTTTTATCCCCATTTTCGGAGGTATTTTTTCTATGATCCTGCTCTCGATTCTGGATATCAAAGAATTTATGAATACATTGCTGCGCACCGATACTTTTGATAGTTTTCTTTTGTCAGAAGGTTCTATCACAACTTATATGACTTACCTGCTGGACGGACATCCCAGAAAAGATTTTTTCAGTCCAGAAGATGAACCTTACGAGCTTGTGGCACAGGAACCCTTTATTCCTTTTTCTCTGATACGCCCTGCCTGTTTTGATCTGATCAAGGGAAAACGCACGCCGATTTCTTTCCGTTTTGTATTTTTGTTATCTTCTGAAAATCAAAAACGTACCATCGCTTCCATAGGCGGCAGTTTTTCTTCTTCCGATGTCTCCGGCATGTATCTAAACTTAAAATATCAGGAACAGAAATTGATCTGCACGACAGGGGTCTCCTACCAGATTTTTTCTATGGATAAGTCCTTGGAACATGCCTGGGACGACATGGTCAAACGTTTTTTCCAAAAACATCAAATCGCTTTTGAAGTGCTAAGCTGAAAACTTTTAAAAAACCGCCGCAATTTATTTTACAATTTCAGGAATATTCCTTTACATTTCAAACATTATATGTTACTATAGTCCCATGTTGTAGAAGAATTACAGCATAAGAATTATATTTGGAGGTACTGACATGCAAGGTACAGTAAAATGGTTTAATAACCAAAAGGGATATGGTTTCATTTCTGACGAATCCGGCAACGATGTGTTTGTTCACTATTCCGGTTTAAACATGGAAGGATTCAAGTCCTTAGAAGAAGGCGCGGCTGTAGAATTTGACGTCACTGAAGGTTCCAAAGGACCTCAGGCTGTCAACGTAACTGTTGTCCGCTAATTTAATCAGTTTTTTCGCAATGTACCTTTGTCTATAATATAAATTTCGATTTTTTATTATACCTTATGAGAAGGCTGCTCAGCCGTCTTGGGATGCTCTATGAGTATGATATAAGATTATTGATGATTAGAATTGATTAGAAAGAACTGCTGCCATTACTGTTTTACAGTGACGACAGCAGTTCTTTTTTTCGACTGACCGCCTGCAGGCGGACTCTTCTGCGTCTTATTTCCTTTCTCTTTCAGAATGACTCTATCTTTCTCCCAAACAATACCACCAGCAGACTTCCCAGAAAAATGCACAGATCTGAAAGATTAAAGACTACCTGGTTCAGTTTTTTCCAGGGGGTGCAAAAGCTAAAATAATCTACCACATACCCTCTGGCTGTCCGATCATAAAAGTTACCGGCCCCTCCTCCAAGGAGAAGGCTCAACCCCAGCAGTACCATTGGATTTTCTTTTTTCTGAAGGAGCAGATACCAAAATATTCCCACAAACAGTACTATGGCTCCACTGACTGCCCGCACTACTCCCGGCTGTTTTTCCATAAAATTCAAAGCAGCCCCCTTATTATGATATCTCTTTAAAATTACTCTGCCCCTGCAGATTTCTGTTTCCTGCTTTTCCTCTTCCTGTTTTTCTATACACTCTTTCAAAAAAAAATCTCCGGCAAATATGGCTGCCGCAACGGCTGCATACTTCATCTCCTGTCTCCTTATTCAAATAAAATAGAATCACCCTGTCACCGAATCCGAAAATCCTCAAAGGCCTGGTACAAATTTAGACGTCCCCAGCCAAATGATTTATCAGGGTATGTTCGTTTACTGTCCCGGTCAGCGCCCCGTATCAGCACATTCTTCACTTCCAAACTAGTGATTGTGGTGTAATTCCCGCGGACAATTCCCCATTCCAGCATCAATGCCACTGCTCCTGCAGTGATCGCAGATGATATGCTGGTTCCATCCCTTGTGAGAAATCTATTTCTAGGCCCTGCGCCAAGTACTCCCACTCCCGGAGCCACGAAATCCGGCTTAACCCATCCATTGGAGGTAAATCCTCTGCCGGATCTCAGATAAATGCTGTTATCCCTGGTATCATAAGCCCCCACACTGATTGGCACAATACTGGTAGATGGAACAGTCAACGTAGTATCTGGATTCGACCGCAGAAATACTACCTCGCCAGACAAAAGTTCCCGCACAGGCAGCCACATATGAAAAATGCTCGCCATTTCCACTTCTGGAAACACCCGAATATTCCACAATCCAGGAGAAGGATTCTCAAACCGCATATAGATTACCTGAGCCCCGTCTAAAATTCCTGTAATCCGATAATCCACTGTTAATTTCGTATTTTCAAAGAGAAAATTGTACTCTCTTCCACCGGACAGAATGTATTCACTGGGCATTCGTTCCCCTGTAGGAGAAATGATCTCCACCACAAACCGCTGAGGAGCCCTTGCCCAAAGTTCCACTGCAAATCCTTCCACGCCTTCTCCTACGTCAATCTCCACATCTTGGTATTCCTGTCCTAACTCTATCTCTCCAAAATAATGATGTCTTTCGTTGGCTTCATTTCCGGCAGCGGTGACAGCTACCCGTCCGCTGCGCAGGGTGGTATGATTCATGACGGAATCCAGGCTGCTCACTCCTGTATGGCTTCCCATATTCGTTCCCAGGCCAAAACAGATTACCAAGGGCATATGAAGTCTCACTGCAAGCTGATCCAAATAGGCGATTCCCGCCATAATATCATTTTCCTGAAATGCCTCTGCATCCTGGGGAATAAAAAAGAAATCCCGCAGATACTCCTTGGCCGGCTTCAGTTTTACCATTGCAATTCTGGCATAGGGGGCGGCGCCGATAAAGTTTTCCTCTGGCACCTCGCTCCCTGCCGCCACACTGGCAATAAACGTACCATGTCCATCGGGATCAGTAGCCGGAACGATCATTCTGGGATTAGAATTCTCCAGCGCTTCATTGATCTGCACATCCATGTATTCGCTTCCATACAAAAATCCTTCCGGTTTCGTTCCCCTTCGATCTGTCTGATCCCAGATTGCTGCAATCCTGGTACTTCCATCGTTGCTGCGAAAGACCGGGTTTTCATAGTCAATGCCCTCTCCTGTCAAATAACTGCAAAACACACGCTTCCTAATCATATAGTACTACATTTTCTCTGACTAAAAAAGACTTTGACCTTTAAAAATTTTTCCAGTTTCTAAAATGACTTTTCCCATCTTTGGCAGACGGCGCCCCGGTACCCTCCTTGGGCAGTTTCGCCAAAGCACCACTCCCAGAACTCATAAGTTCCCTGATCTATCTTTTGAGATACCCTGGGACTTCCATCTGAATCTATTATGATCTCAAAAGCATCCAAAGAAAGCCCCAGGCCCAATCCTGAGGCTTTCAGAAAACTTTCTTTCAAGGTCCATATGCGATAGAATGCCTGGCTGCGTTTCACTCCTTCTGGCTGTCCTTTGATATAATCATATTCTTCAGAACAAAAAAACTTTTGGGCTAATTCTTCTTCTCCTTCTCCAATCCACTCTATATCGCATCCCACCTCTGTCTGGGAAAACACTGCCAAAACCATCTGACCGGAATGAGACAGATTAAAGTGAATCTGAGGATCATTTAAGAGATAGGGTTTTCCATATTTCCCATGCTGTATCACTGCCTGTTTTTCCCTCAGTCCATAATCTGAAAGTCCCCGGTCCAACAGAATTCCCGCTCCCAGGGACAGATTTTTATCTTTTCGAAAATGGTATCCGTCTATTTTTCTGCGGCGTTCTTGGGAAAGTTTTTCATAATGCTCCCAGAAATAATTCTCATGATCCAGTTTCTCGGTATTCATCCAGTAAATTTTTCCGCCACAGCCTTTTAGAATTTTAGATCCTTCTTTTGATATGATCTTCTCTGCAGACATCAGTTCCCCTCTATTTTTAGCTCTATGATAGTATTATTCATATTCAACACCCGCATATACTGAAAATCTGTCACAAGTTTTTGAATCAATGCTATTCCTCCCAGCGTCAGATTTTCTTCTGATTCTCTTTTCTGGTTTAAATCTAATGATTCCAAGGGATGAAATGGAATTCCATCATCCCGGATCCGCAGAATATACCTGCCGTCCTGAATGGTAAAGCTGATATCTATATAATTTTTCTGGTCGCTTCGGTAACCATATTTTACAATGTTTGCGGTAATCTCTTCCAGAGCCAGGGCCAGAATGGTTCCATCTCGTTCTGTGATTCCATTGTCCTTACAGAATTCCAGCAGCTGGTCCCGCAGAACCACCATATCCTGCAAATTATTTTCCATGGAAAAATCTAAATACTTTTCATCGGTAATCTCTGGCAGCATATATCTGCCTCCAGCAGGAAGTTTTCCGGCATGCTGGCCCCAAATGCGGTACAAGATCCCAAACAAAATCGTCAGCGCCTCACTGGCCACAGCAGCCAGACATACTCCCAAAAATCCACCGACAAAAATCCCTGCATAAGTCAGAGGCACAATCATCACAAACCCCTGCAGCACCGTAATCACTGTGGATAATCCAGGCTGCAGAATGGTCTGATAATAGGACATGAGAAACTTATTGTACACATAAAAGGGAAAGCTGCAGGCAAAGATCCGAAGGGCCATCTTGCAGAGCACAAGCATTTCCTCTTCTTTAATTCCAAACAACCCCGCAATCCCATGGGGGAAGAACAAAAATATCAGCAATAATATCCCTATGGCAGCGTAACTATACACCAATACTTTTTTGCAGAGAGCCTTGATCCCGTAATAATCCTTTTCTCCATATAAGATTCCTGCAATATTGGGAATCAATCCAATAATACCGCCCACGCAGAGTTCTGCAATCAGCACTGCATTGGCGCAGACGGAATACACCGCCATGGGATCGTTCCCCAGAAACCGCACAATGGCCGAATTGATCATCACAGATTTCAAGGCAGACATCAGAGTAAAGGCCGCGCTTGGAATCCCAGCTTTAGCCGCCAGTTTTATACTGGAAATTCCCTTTCCTTCCAGCCTGATCATTTCAAGCATTCGATGGTTGGAACGAAGATAGAAGACCACTGTAACCATTCCAGTCAGATATCCGATCACCGTAGACAGAGCGCTTCCTGCCATGCCCAGATCAAAGACTTTTAAAAAGACAACGTCCAGCACCAGGTTCACTACATTTGCAATGATAAAAAGAGCGCTTCCCAACTGTGGATGATTATCGGCATTCATAAAATAGCAGAAAATAATGGCTATGGTTAAAATAGGGATTCCCCCAAAGTTCACCATAATATAAGGTTCTGCCAGCGCCGCTAAATGTTCATTTCCAGACAAAATCATAGCCAAGGGACCTGGAAGAATCCAGGTAAACAAGGCAAAAAAACAGGCCAGGATTCCCCCGTATGCCAAAGAAGCAGTCAATACGCTGCTGGCTTCTTTGATTTTCCGTTTTCCCAAAAGCACCGCGGCTTCCGCCGCTCCTCCCATAGCCAGCATCATAGCTGGCATCTGGAGGAGCAGAAGAACCGGCATGGAGATCTC
The DNA here is from genome assembly GCA_022792535.1 of Lachnospiraceae bacterium. GTDB lineage: Bacteria > Bacillota > Clostridia > Lachnospirales > Lachnospiraceae > Petralouisia. The sequence continues at coordinate 16,869 of JAAWBG010000037.1, read as the reverse complement.
AATGGCCGCCATAGCATCAGGACCCAGAATATTTCCTACGATCATCCCGTCCACCACATTTCCAAGCTGCATGGCAACCGTCATCAATATTCCTGGCAGGATATATTGATGGACTTTTCTGTTGATCAAAAATGCATTTCTTTTCATAATCGTTCTATTCTCTCCTGCCTGGCCTGCTTACATTTTACCGTCAAAGAATCCCAGCGTTTCCAAAGCCTTCAGGGCATTCCTCAGATAAGCGCCGTCCGGCATAGGCCATTTAAAGCCCAGGCGGTAGAGCACTTTTGTGGTAAAACTGTTGTCCCCGTCAATATAGACAGAACTATTGTCCTTGTCGCTGGAAAGATAAGCGATAAGACCTGAGATCAGCTCATTTTTGCTCTCATCTTCCAATGCTTTCTGCAGAGCCTCCTGAAACTCCTGATCACTGACAATCTGTACGGGAATACCAGAGGCGTTCATCTGCTCTATCACATCCGCCATCTGAATCAAATAACTGCTGTAAGCATGGAACACGGTAAATCCTCCCTCTGCCCCGGCCAGTTTTACAATGGCCTCTGCAGTAGAATCAATGGGGGAGAATTCTGCCGGCAGATCCAGCAAGGAAACCGGGAATTTTCCAAGAGCCACATAGCCCCGCAGCGTACGCATAAATCCGTTGGTTACAGAATTGATCTGGAATTCTCCATCGCTGACCCTGCTCATCAAGTTGCCTACCCGGATTACCTTGCCTTTCATTCCCTCAGCCGCTGCCTCTAACACTGCTTTCTCTGCCCGGAATTTGGTGTCAATATATTTATTGGTAAGACTTTGTCCGAAAAACAGTTCATTTTCATGCAGTTTCTTTTCCAGAGGGAATTTTTCTCCTGGGTTTTCTCCTGCAATACTTACGGTGGAAATCTGAATCAATTCCCGTCCTGTCTTTTTGCACAGGCGGATCAAGTTCAGAACTCCTTGATAATTCACCTGCTCTAAAGTATCGTCTGCTGAGAAATGTTTGACGCAGGCGGCGCAATTGATAATCTGTGAAAAATCATAAGTTTCTAAACTGTCCACTTTTTCTCCGTCTGTAATGTCTCCCTCAATCAGAAAGATCCTGCTGCCGAACAATTCTTCATAAGTGTCGCTGAAATAATACACCAGCATTCCTTTCAGCCGCTTTTCCAAAGACTGCGCGTTCCCTTTCCGCAGCAGACAATAGACTTTGCTGTCGCTGTTTTCTATCACGGTCTTCAAAATATGCGCTCCCAGAAAACCAGTAGCTCCAGTCAAAAGGATATCGCCCAAAGAAGTCTTGCCGGCTTCCTCCACATGTTCCACAGTATTCTGCTGCAGCATCTGTTCCAGAACATCCTGCTGGCCCCCTGCCGCTGTTTCCTCTTTCTGGCCAGAACGGTTTTCCTGCTGTTGAATGTGCCGCTCTAAACTGAGGGGGGTCTTATAATCAAAGAGATCTGCATAAGATACCTGAATTCCGGCGCTCATACATTTCATTGCCACTTTGGAAGCTGACAGAGAAGTTCCTCCGTTCTCGAAGAAGTCATCTTCAATTCCAACCTTCTCCAGACCCAGAGCCATGGCGAAGATCTCGCACAGTCTGCGCTGCAGTTCTGTCCTCGGCTTCACATAATTTTTCTGTTCTGTCACATACTCCGGCTCCGGAAGGGCCTTTTTATTCACTTTTCCATTGTTGGTCAAAGGCAGTTCTTCCAGCTGCATCAATACGCTGGGCACCATATAAGGAGTCAGATATTTCTGCATAAAGCTGGTGAGGTTTTGTTTTTCCACCGGCTCCTCCGCCACAAAATAACCGCACAAAAATTGGCTGGAATCTTTTTCTTTTACCAGAACTACGCTGGACTTTACCGTAGGATACTGGTTCATCACATGTTCGATCTCATCTAATTCTACCCGCAGGCCCCGAAGTTTAACCTGATTATCCATTCGTCCCATAAATTCAATCTTGCCATGATGATTCCAACGAGCCAGATCGCCGCTTCGGTAGGCTTTCTTTCCTTCAAAGCCGATAAACTTATCTGCTGTCAGCTCTGGTTTTCCCACGTAACCTCTGCCTACGCCATTTCCAATGATCAAAAGCTCTCCCGGAACTCCGGCGGGAAGCAGATTTCTGTATGGATCAATCATCACCATCTGAATGTTTGCCATAGGTTTTCCAATGGTGATTTTTTCTTCTGTCACCTGGTCAAAGGCACATCCAATGGTAGTCTCCGTGGGCCCATATCCGTTAAAGACCACTGCCTCTGTTCCAAGGGCCATAATCTTATCGTAAAGAGACGCTGGAAATGCCTCTGCTCCTACGTTAAACACTTTGATCTGCGACAGCGCCTCCTTTAACTCCGGCATATCAACAATATTGATCAGGAAAGAAGGGGTGCAGGTCATCATATCCACTCCATGTTCCTTGATCAGCTCGGAAAGAGCGAGAGGATTGTGGATCTCCTCTTCATTTGCCATACAAACAGTAATCCCATGATACAAAGGAATGCATTCCTCCAAAATGGACACATCAAAGGTGATGGCGGCAAAAGCTAAGGACACGGTTGCATAGTGAATATAAGATTGAGCCTCCACATTGTAAGGATTGTTATCCACATAATTGACCAGATTGCGGTGTTCAATCATCACGCCCTTTGGTTTTCCCGTGGAACCAGAGGTATAGATACAATAACAGAGATTTTCCGGTTTAAGATCCACTTTGGGATTGCTGGTATTGCCATCGCCTGTCAAAAGTTCTTCTAACGCCAGCACCTGTATATTCAAGCTTTTTATAAACTGGCTTCGTTCTTCTATAATCTCTTTTGGAATAATCACAAATTCTGCTTTGGAATCTTCCAGGATATAAGAAATCCGTTCGTCTGGATATTCTGGGTCAATGGGCAGAAAAGCGCCTCCTGCCTTCATAATTCCCTGGCGCACTGCATAGACATCCACCGTCCTTGGCAGCATCACTCCTACCATCTGCTCTATGGATAATCCCAATTTCAGCAGCTGATTGGCGATTCGGTTCGCATTTTCATTCAATTCCCGGAAAGTCCGTTTCTCTCCATTGGCAATCACCGCCGTTTTCTCTGGATAAAGTTCCACCTGGCGTTCAAATAACAGATTGGCTGTGGCCGGTTCCACAAAATGTTCTGTCTGATTATACCGATCCAATTCCTGGCGGGCCTTTTTGCTCACCATACAGATTTCTTTCAGCTGTTTTTTCTCCTGGAATTCCTGCACTGTCTGATGGAAACTATCCATCATCCCGGCTATGGTACTCTCCTCGTACATGTCGCTTCTATATTCTGCCTGATACTGAATGGTATTTCCATCTATGACAACGTCAATGGACAAGGGGGCTTTTGCCGTATCCAGCTTCAAATCCTCCAAAACTGCCTTTTCCCCGGCAATCTCCTGAAACTGGAATTGATCTCCCTGGAATGCAAACATGATATCTGCCTTGATCCCGTAAGCCCGGCTGATCTCTGCAAAGGAATAGATATCGTGATTCATGCTGTTTACCAGTTGTTCTCCAGTCTCTTTCAGATATTCTACGGTCTTCTTTTCCCCATTCAGATCACAGTACACTGGAAGAGTCTTTACCAGCATATGAATCACAGAAGCCAGTCTGGAATCATTTCTGCCATTGTAAATGGTGGTGAAAACTGCCTCGTCTTTGTAGACATACCGTCCCGTCAAAAAACCAAATGCTCCGGTAAACAGTGCGTTCATGGTAATCTGATTCTCTGTACAGAAATCTTCCAGAGCCTTTTTGTCTACTTCCACTTCTTTTCGATACATGCCTAATCCCGGCAGTTCTTCCTTTCTGTCTTTTGACGGCAGGAAATCTGTATCGCAGCCTGAAAAAATGCTGTCATAATATTCTTTTGCCTGCTGATACTCTGGTCCCTCCAGGGCTTTCTGCTCCACAAGGGCCGCTTCATAACCTGAAAACTGTTCTCTGTTCAAGGAGTCCCCACTGTAAGCCCGGTTCATATCCTGAATAAAAATACCGCAGGAGGTACCATCGCTGATAATATGATGGAATTCCAAAAACAGGTAATTTCCCTCTTTTGTCTCATACAGACAGATTCGAAACAGCCGATCTCCTAAAAGCTCATAGGGCTTTACCAAATCTTCCTTAGACAGGCAGTCCCGGATCTCTGCCTCAAAGGGCGCAGCATCGTTTCTCTTCTGCCAGATATCGCCGGATTCATCCATGTACAGGGTGGTTTTTATGTAGGGATGAGCCTCAACTGTTTCCTCCAGGGCACGTTTCAGCCGAATCAGATCCACGCCCTGGCCTAACTGGAATAAAAATGGAATGTTGTAGATCGTACTGCCTGGATTAGCGGCGCACTCTACGAAAATACCATTCTGAGTCTGGGTCAGAGGATAAGCCTCTCTCAATTCAAAGACTTCTTCCTTTCCGCTTTGTTCCAGAAAATGTTCCAGCTTCTCCACTGTGGCATATTCCTTGAGATCTTTATTGCGTATCACTGCTCCGGCAAAAGCCTCTGACAGCAGCAGGTTCAATTTAACTGCTCCGATGGAAGTAAGTCCTGCCCGGTAAATATCTGTAGTCACTCCAAATTCCCGGTGTCCCACCACTTCTGCCACACAGTCAAAGATCTTCTGCTGAGTCTCGTTCTTTGGCTCTGTCAATACTTCCTGCTTCCGCTCCGGCAAAGGCAGCGCCTTCCGGTTTACTTTCTGATTCTGATTCAAAGGAATCTTCTCGATCTGCATGGTCACAGCCGGAACCATATAAGGCGGCTTGCTCTCCTCAATAAAAGCATTCAGCGCCTCCACATCCACAGTCTCTTCTGACACTACGTAGGCTGCAATATATTTTCCACCGGAAGGATCGTCAAAGGCTGCCACTGTGGCATCCTGAATACCTGGAAATCTGCGGATAATCTCTTCCACTTCCGTCAACTCAATCCGAAATCCCCGGATTTTCACCTGACCATCCCGCCGGCCGATAAACTGAATATTTCCATCTGGAAGAAACCGTACAATATCCCCGGTATGATACATTCTTCCATAGCCTTCCCGCTGACAGAAGGGATTCTTGGTATAGACCTCTGCCGTTTTCTCTGGACGGTTCAGATAACCTCTGGACACTTGATACCCAGCGATACACAATTCTCCCGGCACTCCTGCGGGCACTCGTCTGCCTGTGCTGTCTAATACATAGAGCTTCATGTTGAAAAGAGGCTTGCCAATAGGAAAATCCTCTTCGTACTGATCCATAGGATAAGTGGTGGAAAAAATGGTGCATTCCGTAGGTCCGTATACGTTATAATATTTCACCTTTCCCTCTGGTTCAAAAGGCGTCAGCCTCTCTCCGCCCATAGACAGATAGTGCAGGCTGCTGTTCTTTATGCTAGTGGCAAAGGCCCGGCCAATCTGAGTGGTCATAAAGATATGGGTGATCTCCTGTTCTCTGAAATACTGATCCAGAGCGTTTAAATCCAGCCGGATAGCTTCCTCGATGATATGCACCTGAGCTCCTCCAGTCAGGGCTGGATACAGATCCATCATATCTGCATCAAAACCATAGCTGGCGTATGCGGCTACCCTGTCCTTGGCCGTTAATTCGTAATATTTCTGATACCAGTGGCAGAAGGCTGTTATATTTCCATGCTCTAACATACACCCTTTCGGCACTCCGGTGGAGCCGGAAGTATACAGCAGAATAAACAAGTCCTCTGGTCTGGGCGGTTCTGGAAGACTGTCCGCCTCAGGAAGACTCGGAATGTCTTTGGTCAGCAGAACTTTTCCCTGATATCCAGGTACCAAGGACAGCAGTTCTTCCTCTGCAATCAAAAGCTCTGCTCCTGCGTCCTTTATCATAAATTCCAGACGTTCCTTAGGATAGGTAGCATCCAGAGGCTGATAAGCGGCTCCTGCTTTAGAGACTCCAAGAGAAGCCAGCGCCATGTATTCACATCTTGGAATCAGCACCGACACCACCTGTTCTCTGCCAATTCCAGCCTTCGCCAGATAGGCGGCAATCCGATCTGTCAGATCATCCGTCTGGGCATAAGTATATTTCCTGTCTTTATAAACCACCGCTGTTTCTTCTGGGCGGATCTTAGCCTGTTCCCGAAACAGATCTACAATGGTTTTGGTTCTGTCAAAAGGATCTTCCGTATCGTTAAAACGATCTAAAATCTGAAGATCCAGCTCTGATACCAGACTGATCTGCTGCAGTCTATCGCAAGAGAGCATTCCTTTTAAGACCTGTACCAGCATTCTCTGCAATCCCCGTACAGTCTCCTCCCGGTATAAGTCCCTGCGGTATTCCAAAGAAACTTCATATCCGCCCTGGCCTTTCATCACCATCACGGAAATATCTGCCTGTACATCTCTCCTGGGAATAGGCTGAGCGGGATACTGCTTTCCATCCAGCGTCAAACCTTGAAACATCTCTCCCTGATAGACAAACAAGATATCTGAGGCGATTCCATACTCTCTGGCCAGCTCTCCAAAAGAGATACAGTCATGGCTCATGGTCTCGTAAAAATCTTTCTGGAACTTCTGAAGATAAGTTTCAATCTCTTCTGTCTCCTCCCAAACCTGGCAGATGGGAAGGGTCCGCACAAACATACCGATGGATTTCGACAGTTCTACCTTATGTCTTCCATTATTTACCGTACAAAAGAGGCTCTTATGCTCTCCGGTATATTTCCCAAGGGCATAGGCAAAGGCTCCCAGAAACAGCGTATTTTCTGAGATTCCTTTCTGTCTCACAAACTGCTCCACCTCCATGACAGAAATCTCTTCTCTCAAGGAGAGGTTTACCGTATTGCTCTCAAACTTAGGGGTCTTAGGACGGAAATCCTTGATCAATGCTTCTGTCTGCTCTTCCCCTTCCAGCTTGTTCTTAAAATATTCTCTTGCAGCCTGATATTTTGGCGTATCTTTCAGAGTTTCCTCGTAGACTGCCAAATCCATCAGAGACAATTCCTCCATCTCTGGTTCCTTCCCCTGATACAAAAGGGCAATCTCATCTAAGAAAACTTTCACCGAGGTTCCGTCAAAAATCAAGTGGTGTACGTCAAACAGGAAATAGCAGCGGTCCCCCTGCTGATACAAAGCCATGCGGTACAGAGGCTCTTTCTCCAACTGGAAAGGACGGACAAAAGATTTCTTAGCTTCCTCCATCTTTCCGCTTCCTTCTTCTGTGATTTCTCGCTCTTCAATCGCCGCCTCCAAATACTCTGGATGCAGCACCATCACAGGTTCTCCTTTTGCCACTGCGATTCCCAGGCCAAAAGCCGGATGCAGCGCAACAGCCTTCCCCACTGCCTGTTTCAGTCTATCCTTGTCGATCTGTTTCGGCAGCTCGCAGCACATAGGAATATTGTACATCACGCCTTCCGGGTCATTGACAGACTCCAAATAGACGCCCATCTGAGAATCTGTCAGCGGGTATTCTGTCCGCTCCTGTCTGCACTTCTCAGGCCCTTTAGAACTTCCCTGATATAACAGAGCGGCAACCCCTTCCGGCGTCCTGCCCCTTAACACCATCTCCGGCGTTAAAAACAGTCCCGCCAGATATTCTGCCAGTTTCAATACATTGATAGAATCTCCTCCTAATCGGAAGAAATCATCCTTCCGCCCCACTTTTCCGCAATGAAGCACTTCTTCAAATCCCTGACAGATCCGCCGCTCCGTCTCATTCTCCGGTTCCTGATACTCTACCTTATATTCCGAAATTCCCGGAGGCTGCAACGCATTCCGGTCCAGCTTCCCATTTACATTTTTGGGAAGGCTGTCTATTTTTTTGAAAAAACGGGGAATCATATAGTCCGGCAATGTTTCCTGAAGATGAGCGCGAATCTCCTGAGACGTTATCCCTTCCCTGGCCACATAATATCCGCAGAGGTAATTCTGCCCATTCTGATCCTCAAAGGCTTTTACCACAGCATTCTGCACTCCTGGCATTGCCGTCATCCGCATTTCAATCTCTCCGGTCTCCACACGCTGGCCATTGATCTTCACCATCCAGTCTTTCCGGTTCACATAGACAAGATTTCCATCCGGCAGCATCCTTCCCACATCTCCAGTGTGCAGCAAGACCTTTCCGTCTTCCTGCTTGTAAAAAGTCCGCGCGCTCTGTTCTTCCAGATTCAGGTATCTTTCTCCCAGGAATCCTTTGACGCAGATCTCTCCTTCCTCTCCCTGGGCAACCTCCCTGCCTTCTTCATCTAATAAAAATATTTCCAGCCCTTTCCCTGGCATTCCAACAGGCGTATTTTCCATGGCTTCCTCTACCTTAAAATAGGAAATCAATACAGCCGCCTCACTGGAACCATAGAAATTATAGAGATCATACCCATCTCCCTTCATCATGGAGACCCGCTCGCTTCCAGTAGCAATCCTTGTTAACGCATCATCCCTGTTTTTAAAATAACGCAGCATCTGAGGACTGATAAAGCCGCAGGTAATCTTATTTTGGGCATAATATTCCTCTACCAGACGTATATCTTTGCGCACCTCTTCTGAAAGAATATGAGTACATCCGCCTTTCATCAAAATGGCATAATACTCCAACAAAATAACGATAAAAGACATAGGCGTCATAGCCGCCAAAACATCTTCCTTCTCTATTTGAAGGGCTTCTATATTCCGCATAACTCCCTGGGTAAGACTTTCCATACTGTGAACAATTCCTTTGGGCCTTCCTGTGGAACCTGAAGTATAAATGATCAGCGCCGGCTCTTTTTCTATTCCCTCTGCCTCTTCCATTTTTTCTGCTCTTTCAGGTCTTTCTATGGGCTGATATTGTCCCACGTCTTCCATCCAGGCCAAATCTATCATTTCCACCGCTTTACAGTCATTCTGGATATATGCGACCCTCTCCTTTGGATATTCCAAAATCAATGGGACAAAGACTCCTTTGGCTATCATGATGCCGATCTCTGCCGCCACATATTCCATGCGCCTGTCCATGCATACTAAAACAGCCTTTCCTGTTATCTCTCCCCTCTCCTGCAGCTTGGCAGCCACTTTTCTGCTCAGCGTATAGAGTTCCTGGTATGTAGTGCTTCTCGTACCATTGTAATCTACGATGGCTGTCTTATCTGGATATTGATGTACGATTTTCTGTAATTCATCCAAAAAATTCATTTTGCTGTTCCTCCTTCTTCTCTCTCAATAAAATAAATCTTTTGAAACTACTGGTCCTAGTGTAACAGAAAAATTGGAGGTTCCATTTCTTTCGGAATACATTGCAGTTTTTCCCGCATACTTTGAATCCTTTGGCGCAGGATTCTCCCCGAGCAAAGTGGGCAAGCCCACATCAACTTCCCTACCCCTCAATCTTGAGGGGATTGCACACTTTGACGCGTCGAGTGCAGTCGCTTTAGCGACATATTCCTTTTACACGAGTGCGCATATTATTTTTCTCTTATAGGAAAGATACTTTCACACGTTAGCGTGACAAGGTCTTTCCTATAAGAGAAGAAAAAAGGATTCCAAAATCAATCTTGATTTCAGAATCCTCTTCTCATTTTACATTATAATAACACGCGCCCCCGTATCTAAAAAACCTATCAAAACACCCTGTCCTTTCAGGGACAGGGTAGGCTGGCGCTGAATCCGCAGTATCCCGCTTGCTTCCAGAGCTCCCTCGTCCATCAGAGTATAACATTTGGGAATGGATGTGTAATCATAATTCTGAATACTTAAGGGCGGGTGATCTCTCCGGGACAGGTACTCTACATCGTAATTCTCATTGATCTTCTGAATGCAGTTTCCTGTGGGCTTCCCCCGCATCCGCAATTCATACTCCCTGATAAAATCATAGTAATCATTTGAATATACCGCTTCTTCACAATCCATAAGCTGCTCTTTTCTTTTTTACTAAATGTTATGTAAAAATTCCAGAGATTATTCAGCTCATGCCTTTATGCCCCTGCCGCCTTAGCCTTATCTTCCAGCGTCAGGCAGCCCCGCATACTGATAATGGGACCTCCCTTGTTCTCAATATAGTCTTTGGTGATAGTCACCACCCCAATGTTGTCGTCTTTGGGAATCTCATACATGATATCCAGCATAAATTCCTCAATAATCGCCCGCAGCGCCCTTGCTCCCACATCCTTTTTCTTTGCTTTCTTTGCAATGGCCTGCAGCGCTTCCTCCTCAAATTCCAGCTTCACCTCATCCATGGCCAGCAGCTTCCGGTACTGTTTAACAATAGCGTTTCTAGGCTCTGTCAAAATCTGCACCAACATATCTTCTGTCAGCGCATCCAGCGCAAAGATCACCGGCAGACGTCCCAAAAACTCTGGGATCATGCCGTATTTTCGAATATCCTCTACCTCTACACGGTGGAGAATGTTTTCTTCTTTGTCATATTTATCCTTCAGATCTGCATGAAATCCCATGGAAGATTTCTTATTCAGCCGCTCTTTGATGATCTCCTCTAAATCTGGAAACGCCCCGCCGCAGATAAAGAGAATATTCCGGGTATTGACGGTGGCCAAAGGAACCATGGCATTCTTGCTGTTGGCTCCCACCGGAACTTCAATCTCCGCTCCTTCCAGAAGCTTCAACATTCCCTGCTGTACGCTCTCTCCGCTTACATCCCGCTGATTGGTATTTTTTTTCTTGGCAATCTTGTCAATCTCATCAATAAAGATAATTCCATGTTCTGCCTTTTCCACGTCATTGTCAGCCGCTGCCAGAAGTTTGGAGACCACGCTCTCAATATCGTCCCCGATATAACCAGCCTCTGTGAGAGAGGTTGCGTCTGCAATAGCCAGAGGTACGTCCAACAGCTTTGCAAGCGTCCGCACCATATAGGTCTTGCCGCTTCCGGTAGGCCCTACCATCAGCATATTGGATTTCTCAATTTCCACACCATCTAAGTTGTCGCAGCCCACCCGCTTATAATGATTATAAACTGCCACTGCCATCACTTTCTTGGCATGTTCCTGTCCCACCACATACTCATCCAGACTTGCCTTGATCTTATGAGGCGCCGGAATCGACTTGATATCCAATACTGGTTTTTCCTTCTTCTCTTCCTTCGTCTTTTTCTTCTTCAGCTTCTGGCTTCTGGGCATCATATTGATTCCCATATTCTGCAGATCTGACAAATTGATCATACTGATATTAGGCATATTTCCCAAACTGCCCATATCTCCCAGAGGAAATCCAGAATGATTCATGCTGTCAAAAGTCTTCTGCATACAGTCTGCACAGATACATATCTCATTGGGAATCTTGATCATCTTCCCAGCCTTGCTCTCCGGCCGATGGCAGATATAACAAATATCTTCGTAGTCACTTTCTCCCTGGCCCTGTCCCTTATCCTTCTCGGATTCCTGTCCGGAAGCAGTGACTTCCATACTGCCGACTTCTTCCGATTCCTCCTCTGTCCTCTTCTCTTCCCCCTCTGATTCTGAAATCACTTCCCGAAAATCTGTATCATCAAATCTATCATTCATCTTGAAATCTCCTTTTTCATTCGACATTTATCTTCGAAATATGGTTTTATTATAAGTCAAGGAGTTCAATAGCACAACTGCTTTTTGAAAGGCTTTCGAAAAATTTAATATTCATAAAAATAATTGTATCCGCAAAAGCACTGGTCCACCGGATCATAATACAGGCCCAATGTCTCTTCTCCCTGCATCAGCAATAAAATCATGTCTTTTAATTCTATGATCTGATAAGAGTAACTGGAAACACCTTCTTCTGTCTCCTTCCCACCGATATTTATTTCCTTTGTTTCCGCACTTTCACCCTCTCCCCACTTCTGAAATAGTTCCACAGCTTCCTGGGGTATCTTCTGAGAATCCCCCAAACTCTCGGAATCCATTATATTTTCCAGCCAGTAAAAACTCTGGAGATACATATTAAGATATCCCTTTTTTTCACTGTAAACAGTAGTGATTTCAAAATTATTCAGATAATTCATATAGTCAAAGTACTCTCTCATATCCTCCTCTGAGTCTTCCAGCACTGCAACCAGTTTTTCTTTTCCTTCCTCCCACCGCTTTTTATCCCTTTTCTTTTCCCCGGAATACTCTGCGCACATAAAACTTATGATGTTCCATCCTCCGCAGGCGATTCGTACCTGATATTGTTTTCCGCCCAGCTCTAAAATATCTTGATAGAAATAGAGGGACCCAAAGGAAGAGCTTTCCACCATAACCATTCTGTCCATAATACCTTTCTGACCCTTCTCATAAAATTCCCAGATCTCTTCGATTGGTCTGCCGATTCGAAACGCAATCAGCTGACACAGATACCAATTCTGTCCGGCTTTCAGTTCCGCTTCCCCTATCTCATCAGCAAAAAGATTATACTGAAATCTGGGATAAGTTCCCGCGATCTCTGACTTTCCATCCTCTGGATAATAATTCCAGGGAAATAATTCGATATCTTCCTCGATCTTTCCATAAAAAATGTTGGAGCTTGTATTTTCGTAAGAAGCCTCTTCTAAAACTCTTTCCTTTTCCAGTACGCTCTTTCCGCTTCCCACAATCACAAAATATCCTGCTCCTAAGATAATGGCCGTACACAAAAATGTCAGAATCATAGACAATGTCCTACGCATGTTCTCCTCCTTTCATGGAAATAAACACCTTCGTACCTGTTCCCTGCCTGCTCTCAAATCTCATGGTTCCTCTGTGGAGAGACACTATTTCTTTGCAAAGGGCAAGACCTAAACCGACGCCGCCTTTTTCTCTGCCCCGGACCTTATCTACCATGTAAAATGCCTGGGTAATCTTTTCAATCTCCTCTGAGGGAATTCCCATCCCCTCATCAGACACCTGAATCTCAAAGAGATCTTCCTCAAAACGTCCCATTACCTGAATCTTATCTCCCTCTCTGGAGGCCTTCACCGCATTGTCCACCAGATTATACAAAAGGGATTTAAACAATTCTCGGTCCACCCAGAGAGTTCCTGGCTCTGACTCACAGATCAAATACATCTTTCGTTTGTCTGTGATCACCCCAAGAGAAGTTCCAATCTCCGCAAAAAGCCTCTGCATATCTTCCATCTGCCAATCCAGATTGGTCTCTCCCACTGTGATCAATTCCATCAATTTGCCAGAAAGAGTCCGCATCCTGCTTGCCTCTGCCTTGATAATTCCGGCATACTCTATTCTGTTCTCCTCTGTGACCTCTTTTTTGATCTGCAGCAAATCAGAAAATCCCAAAATAGAGGTTAAAGGCGTCTTCATCTCATGAGCCAAATTGTCAATAAAATGTTTCCTGTCTTCTGCCACATGTTCTAATGCTGATACATTCGTCTCCACTGCCTCTGCCATCCGGTTCATATTGTGGGCCAGCTCCGACAATTCATCATGTCCTTTTTCCTGAATCCGCTTCTGATAGCTTCCCTGGGCAATGGCCCTGGTTCCTTCATTGATTTTCTTTAAGGGAAGCAGCAGCGTCTTTACCACCACCAACAAGATCAAGGCAATCACTATGGCGCACACCATACTAATCACCTGAATCTGCCACAGCATATTTTCATGGATCTCCATCACATCTGTAATATCGCTTTCTGTCACCACATAATAAGTTTTTCCCTCCATACTCTCGGAAGAGGCGGTATACAATTGGTATCCCTGTATCTGCATATAACTTTTTCCTGTATCTTTTACCGCCTCCAAAAGGCCGCTGGGAAGTTTCATATCCTTATTCGCATAGATCTGCTCACTTTGCCCATTGCAGAACATAATCCCATTGTTGTTTCCAGTTTTGTCAAAAGTACTCTCCATATATTTTTTCAGTTCTTTTTCCTCCAGTACAATGGCATTCGACCGAAGACGTTCTGTCACCATCATACTTTTAAAACTGGTGATCAGAAATTCATGTTCGTTGTACACGCTCTGTTTTTTCTGATCCAGGGAAAAAGAAAAACTATTTTTTAACAGCAAAATACTGGTCATACTCACTGCCAGCATCACCAGTATCAAGGTATATAAAAATATTTTCTGCCAAAGTTTCATCTGATTACTCCTTCGCACTTTCCAGACGATAGCCAAGTTTAGGAATCGTTACCAGCTTGTCCCGCAGATTCAATTTCTTGCGAAGCTGCTGAATATGGATATCAATGGTTCTGGTCTCCCCTTCGTATTCAAATCCCCAGACGGCAGACAACAGACGGTCACGGGAAATGGCCACGTCTTTATGCTGGATAAAAAACACAAGCACCTCAAATTCTTTGGGGGTCAGATAAACTTCCTCTCCATCATACTTGCAGGTATGTTCCTCCACATTCACAGAAATATTTCCATAGGAATATACATTTTCCGTCCGTTTCACCCGGCGCAGGATCACTTCAATCCGGGCCAGCAGTTCCATAGCCTCAAAAGGTTTTACAATGTAATCCTCCGCTCCTAACCGAAGTCCCCGTACCTTGTCTGTCAATTCCTGTTTGGCGGTAATAAAGATTACCGGCGCGCTGGTATTGGTGCGATTCTGTATAATCTCAAATCCACTCATATCCGGCAGCATTACATCCAACAGAATCAGATCGTAATTCTCATGTTCAATTTTCTCAAAGGCCTCCGCCCCATTGCTGCATACCACGCCTTCATATCCGCCGATAGCAACTGTCGCTTCCACAAGTTTCGCTATATTTGCATCATCTTCTACAATTAAGATTCTTATCATCTTTTGTCTTCACTTCCTAATTTTATATTCTATTTTATTTTATCAAATTTTTCCGTAAAAGTATTCAGAAAATTGTAAGAAAAATGTAAAGCCAGTAACAGTTCAGCCCCAGTCCCTTTTTGAACAAAGGGAGCAAGCCCACATCAACTTCCCTCCCCCCTCAATCTTGAGGGGATTGCACACTTTGACGCGCCGAGTGCAGTCGCTTTAGCGACATATTCCTTTTGCACGAGTGCGCATATTATTTTTCTCTTATAGGAAAGATACTTTCACGCTTTAGCGTGACAAGATCTTTCCTATAAGAGAACATAGTGGGCAGGCCCACTTCATCTCTCCTAACCCCTCAATCTTGAGGGGCCTGGACACTTTGCGCGCCGAGCACAATTGCGAAGCAATATTTTACCTTTTGTGCGAGTGCGCATATTATTTTTCTCTTATAGGAAATCCAAAGGCCTTTCCTATAAGAGAACGAATCGTTCCTACAGAAACGACCGCATTCATTCTGCCTGTTTTTTCCTCTTCCTCTGAACAAAACGCCTCAAAACTTCTGTAAACATCACGCCTGCCAACGCCCCCAAACTGTCAATGCACACATCGGTCCATCTGCCTGCCCTGCCCGGCACAAACAGCTGGTGAAACTCATCAGAGGCAGCATAGCAGACCGCCCCTCCCCAGGCCAGCAGTAATATTCTCTTTCTGCTGTATCCATAACAGCCCAAATGCAGGATCAAAAGAATTGCCAGCAATGCATACTCGCTCATATGGGCCCCTTTGCGGATCACAAACTGCATCTTTTCTGCCTGCTCTTCTAACTCTTTCTCTGACTTTTCCTGTTCCCTGAACCGATTCTGCCATTTTGCAATCCGGTAGGCCGTAGACTGGCTGATTTGGGAAGACTCCTGGGCTGTCTGAGCGGAAAAAGCAAAAATAACAGTCATCCATAAGATCACCAAACCGCCTGTGAAATATTTTCTCATACAGGAATTCCCCTTTCGCAACAATCTATTTCCAGTAACTTCTGCTTCTATTTTTTCTGGAATTCCTTCAGATACACTTCCACAGAGCGATTCATCTCATTGGAAAAATCAGATTCATATTTTCTCTTCCAAAACGCTTCCATCCATTCCTCATAACTTCGATTTCCAGTTTTTCCAGAAAACATCCGACGGATTTCTGAACTGTCTTTTTCCTGATATTTATTCTCACAGACTATATCTGAGAAATGAAATCTTTCTGGTTTCTTCCGCTCCTTCTGCTGGTTTGTGGGATAGCCGAACACCAGCATACAGGCAGGATACACATAAGGGGGCAGTTCTAAAAGAGCTCTCATCTCCTCTGCATTTTCTATTACATCTCCGATATAGCAGGAGCCGATTCCAAGGCTCTCCGCCCCGGTTACTCCATTCTGAGCAGCAATCACTGCATCCTGAACTGCCAGCATCAAATCCCCAGTTCCAGGTTTTCTGGGCCTAAGCCCTGCCTCCTCATAAAAAGAAAGCCATTTCTGGCAGTCGGCGCAGAATACCAGCACCATCTTTGCCTCTGCAATAAAAGGCTGATGATCGCAAAGTTCTGCCAGCTTCTCCTTTTTTCCAGGATCTGTAATATCCAAAATCGTATACAATAACTGACAGCCTGCAGAAGGAGCCTGCAACGATGCGTTTAAAATCGCTTCTCTGTCTTCCTTTGAGATCTCTTTTTCCGTAAAGACACGCACAGATTTTCGTTCATGTAATGATTTTAATATTTCGTTCATTTTTCACCAGTTTATCCTTTCGTATTTTCTGTATTTTCTGTATTTTCCAACCATTCTCTCAAACACAGTATATTCCATCTTCCAAATAATATCAATTGTAACAGTCCAGCCGCAGCCGGACTGCCACATAAAACAAAGTGGGCAGGCCCACATCAACTTCCCTCCCCCTCAATCTTGAGGGGATTGCACACTTTGACGCGCCGAGTGCAGTCGCTTTAGCGACATATTCCTTTTGCACGAGTGTGCATATTATTTTTCTCTTATAGGGAAGACACTTTCACACGTTAGCGTGACAAGGTATTTCCTATAAGACAAGAAAGGGGATGTGAAAAAAGTCTCTTAACAAAAAAGAACACTTTCAGGAATAAAACCTGGAGGTGTTCTTTTCTTTTTGGTATAATTTATCTGCTATGAAAAACAATACCGAATATTATTATAGTCCAAAGCAGGGAAGATTA
>JAAWBG010000114.1 GCA_022792535.1 Lachnospiraceae bacterium | reverse complement strand
TCTTTCCTAAACATAGGGGGGGCTTCCCCACCTTGCTTAAAGGGACGCTGCCTGTTATTCAGAGACATTCACCCTCATTTTACTCCATTCATGCCATATCATATGGCTATAACAACAGTGATGGATTGACGATTCCGCCACTTCCGTTTGCATGTTTTAGCTTTCCTGGATAGATTGCAATCACGCAGCTGCATTCTCGAAATCCTTGTTGCTGAGAACGTAGTTCGATTTTGTCTGGCACAATTCCGACCAGCAATCCATTTTCTACTCCTACACCATTATATGGAATCACACGCAGACGTGTTGTCCAGTCATAGGAAAGCCCTTCATATAATTCTTCCATATGGTACTGCTCAAACAGTGTATATGCTTCTGGCTGCATCAGTGGACGCAGCCGCGATAGTTCTACCACCGCTACCGCTTTTCCTGACAAAGGGTCCTTCAGTTGATTTCCTGTGTCAAGCAATACATCTACTTCCACAACCGTTTGCGCATAAGTAATGCGTAGACGTCCTAGGATTCCCTGGCGCATCAAAAATCCTTTTAAATATTTGACCACCAATGTAACTGCTAAAAACACCGTTACCGCTGTTACTAGCAGCACCTTCCATGGCAAATTTAAATAGATACTACCACCGGACACTACCGTTCCCATTCTACTGCCAAGCCCTGTAAAATAAATCAATCCAGTAATACCGCCGCCGAAAACAAAACTTGTCAAATAGAATGCTGTAACCGCCCGTAGTAGTTCCTGCCAGGATTTTACCCAAAATACGATACAAACCATAATCAGTGAAACTGCCACTTTAGCTGCCAAAATATAGAGTGGAGACAGCTTAGGAAAAAAAATACAGACCGCATAGATGCCGCCAATGACGGATGCAATTAAAATGCGCCACCACCGTGTTCGTACACCGGCGATTTTCGCGCTGCACCATAGCAACATGCCGTCTATTACCATATTTACTAAAAACAATACGTCAACATAGACTATCGGCATTGCTCCGCCTCCACTTCTTCCATTCCAGCTTCCCCTATGAAAGATTCTTATTCCATACCTTCCTAAAACAGCACATCATTCGAAAAATATCTCTCCGCTTCTGTTGCATGCGTTCATTATACCACTTTTTACCAGTATTTTTTGTAGAATTATGCGATTCTCTGGACTTTTTTTTGCAATTTCCCCACCTTTCTTGTCAAAAAAAAGCCGCCATGAACAGATTTTCATCTATTCATGGCGGCTATATTCTTTCTGTATTAGTCGTTAATTACAATCAGAGTGGCTTCATAACTGCCGTTGGTCGGTGCACAGAATGCGGTAATATTGTCACCTGCTTTGATGTTCCGCACCGCTGCGGTACTACCATCTTTGGTCGTTACTCTCGCTTTGGTGACAAAAATCAACTCATTGATGCCTTCCAATTTGATATATCCATAGGAACTATTCACATATTCTACTTTCCCATTAACAGTAGAATTCTCAC
>JAAWBG010000113.1 GCA_022792535.1 Lachnospiraceae bacterium | reverse complement strand
GCTGCAATCTGGTATCCTGCCTTGTGCCACGCATTGAGCTGCTTCAGATAGCTGCGGGCCAGAAAATCATCTTCTACGATCATTGTTTTTATCATACTGCGCTCCTGTCTTTTTGTAGGTTTTCCAAGTGTGAGTTCTATAAGGCGTACTGTTCCCGATCTTGATAAGCGGGAAGAAACATACGGATCGTTGTTCCCTTTCGGCTGCTTTCACATGTAATTCCTCCGGCTGTCCCGTAATACAGCTGCAGCCGCTGTCTTACATTTGCTACACCGATGCCGGATAGACCGTTTTTCTTTTCCTTTTTGTCATTTAAAAGCTGCTCCAGCTGTTCCTCTGACATACCCCGACCATTATCCTGCACCCATAGAAACAGGGATCCGTTTTCCACCCTTCCGCCAATACAAATCCTGTTCTTTCCATTCTTTAAATCCAGCCCATGCAGAATGGCGTTTTCCACAAGGGGCTGAAACATCAGCCTCGGCAGGAAACAGTCCAAAGTGTCATCCCCAATATCGTAGTCTACCAGGATCGGCTCCTCATACCGCATGCGCTGCAGGTTGAGGTAGTTTTCCACCAAATGGACTTCTTCTGCTACTGTGATAAACTTTCCTTTTTTGCGGATACTGGCCTGGAGAAGCTCGATAAAATCTTCGACTAAACCGCCGATCTCCGCTTCACCCTTTAACAGGGCGGCGTATTTAATGGAATTCAGTGTATTGTACATAAAATGGGGCGTAATCTGGTATTGAAGCGCTTCCAGCTCCGCGTCTTTTTTGAGGATTTCTTCCTGCACCAGCTTTTGGATCAGATCTTCGATATGGTTGAGCATATCATTAAAATCTCTGGATAAGATGCCGATTTCGTCGTTGGTGGTGATTTCCACCCGCTCTTCCAGCTCGCCGCTGCTGACCAGCTCCATGGTTTCAGTCAGCTTTCCAAGGGGCTCGTACATGGCTCTTGTTAAGGCGATCATGACCAGGGCCCCTGCGCCGAAGACCAGCAGGAGAATGACGGCCAGGAAAAAGCGGATTTCATTCAGATCCGTCAGGACCTCACTTTTCTCTTTTTTGATTTGAAAGGAATAGCCGAAAAAATCCGTCCGGTAGGCTACTGATATCATATCCTTGCTTTTGGCCTGCTCCATATCATCCTGTGCTTTGCTGGCCTGCTTTTCGTAAAGCTGCCCTGCCTGTTCTGAGTCTTTTGCCGATACGATCCTGCCTGTCTCATCCAGGAGCGCTGCTTCTGATGTCGTTCCGTCCGCAAAGCCGTCCAGGTATGTATAGTAGAGGGAGCGTTCCCTGATATTGATCATAATATAGGCCAGGGGCCTTCCTGCCTTGTCTTCCACTGGGCTGCAGAAGGAGAGGATATTCATGGAATGCTGCAGCGGATCCTGCATCAGCTCCGGCTTAAGGGCCCTGCTGCCTGCCTTTTTTACCTGCTGCAGCTGCGCATGGGGGATATTCTTCTGGTACATCGGGTATTCCTGGGAAGTGATCAGAAGCTGCGCCTGCGGAATCACCAGGTAAATGGAGCCTAGGAAGCTGTTTCTCGCGGCATAGCCACGCAGCAGCTCCGCAAGCTTTGCGATCTCCTTCTCATCGCCTTCTGTCAGGCAGTGTTCCGTTTT
>JAAWBG010000036.1 GCA_022792535.1 Lachnospiraceae bacterium | reverse complement strand
GAAGGGATGTGCAGACAGGTGCGGAGCGAGAAGGAAATGCTGTACCGGCCGGAGCATGGAAAGAGCTGCCCCATGGAGATCCTGGAAGCATTGGAAAGTATCCACGCAGAGGGAAGGCCCGTCTGGAAGCCTATGCACATGCAGCCCTTTTACCGGATGCAGGGGTTTGTGAACAGGGGAGAAGACACAGGAGCAGACATCTTCCAGAGAGGATTGTGCCTGCCCAGCGATATCAAGATGAAGGAAGGGGAGCAGGATATTGTGATTGAAATTATTAGAAACTGTTTTGAGTAAGGGAAAAAGGGCAGGATAAAGGAATATAAATTTTTAATCATAATTTAGAAGCGTACTTTAAGTAAAAGGTTTTGAGATATCTATTTATGCTATGACGGGAAAGTGGGAAGTTACATATATGACAGAAAATATGGAATCAATTCCGTTGCGGAAGATGGGATTTTATGAAAAAAATGTGAAACGCATATTGGATATTGTCTGCGCGGTCAGTGCGGTCATTTGCCTCAGCCCTTTATATTTTGGAATCGCATTGCTTGTGAAACTTAAATTGGGATCGCCAATATTGTTTACACAGGAGCGTCCCGGCATGATTGGGGAAGATGGAAAAGAGACTATCTTTAAAATATATAAATTCCGCTCTATGGAGAATAGAAGAGATGAACATGGAGAATTGCTTCCGGATGAAGCAAGGCTCACCAAGTTTGGTATATGGCTGCGAAAAACAAGTTTGGATGAACTTGGAGAAATTTTCAATATTCTGAATGGGACAATGTCGGTGATCGGACCGCGTCCCCAATTGGTTAAGGATTTAGCTTTTATGACAAAGGAGCAGAGAGTACGCCACACAGCGAAACCTGGTTTGTCCGGGCTTGCTCAGATTAAAGGGCGCAATGCTATTTCCTGGGAAGATAAATTGAAATGGGACCAAGAGTACATTAAAAATGTGGGATTTATCAGTGATGTAAAAATTATTTTTTATACGATAAAAACAGCCTTTATCAAGCAGGAAGGCATTACTCAGGGGGATATGGCTACAGCTGAGGATTTAGGAGACTATTTGTTAAGAACAGGTAAAATTACTCAAGATGAATATAACCAAAAGTTAAAAAAAGCAAGAGAAATCTGCAATAGATCAACAAAGAAAAATAATAATGGTTGGTGTGAGACAGTGAAGGTAAAAGAGCAAGTAAAAAATAATCCGAAAGTTTCTATTATTGTACCAATGTACAATGCAGTCAACACGCTAAAAGAAACGATAGCGTCAGTTCAGGCACAGACTTATAGCGATTGGGAACTTATTCTTGTAGATGATTGTTCCAAAGATGGGACAAAAAGACTGGCCGAATCATTGGCAGAAAAGGATAAAAGAATAAAGGTATTCCAGATGCCAAAAAACGGCGGACCTGGAGCAGCTACCAAAATGGGCTTTAAGAAATCTTCCGGCAGTCTTATTGCCTTTATAGATGCAGATGATTTATGGACGGAGGATAAACTGGAACGTCAGATTAAATTTATGATTAATCACAATTACGAGTTTATTTGTTCTGACTATTGCTGGATAGATGAAAACGGAGCAGACCTGCATAAAATTATAAAATGTAAAACTGCCGCAGATTATAAGACAATTTTGAAATCTTGTCCAATCGGCTCTTCAACAGTAGTTATTACAGCAGAACAATTGCGGAAAATTGATATTCCTGTAATACGTAAAAATAATGATTATGCCTTATGGCTGCAAGTGCTCCGAGACGGGACTAAGATTTATGGCATGCATGAAATATTTATGAAATACAGAATTATTTCCACATCAAATTCCTTTCAGAAATGGAAAATGATTAAATATTTCTGGAAAGTATACAGGGAATATGAAAAGTTTTCAGTGATTAAATCATTACGATTGATTGGTTGGTATAGTTTGATTAAACTCATTGGGATGAAATAAATTTGGAGGACATGGAGATGAATATTCCATTAATGAATGTACAACGACAGCATGAAGCTTATGCTGCAGAGTATGAGGAAGCTGTTTTAAAAGTACTTAGAAGCGGGAGATATATAGGAGGAACAGAGGTAGATTCTTTTGAGGAAGAATTTGCGGAATATGAAGGGGCAAAGTTTGGGATTTCCTGTGGAAATGGAACAGATGCCATTGTTTTGGCGCTGCGCTCTTTAGGGATTGGGAGAGGCGACGAGGTGATTACAGTATCCTGGACTTTTTTTGCAACAGCGGAAAGTATCATGGCTGTCGGGGCGACGCCAGTATTTATTGATGTTTGTCCTGATACATATTGTATGGATCCGTCCCTTGTGGAAGAGGCGATAACAGAGAGAACGAAAGCTATTCTCCCGGTGCATTTTTATGGTCAGAGCTGCGATATGGATGAACTTCGCAGGATTTGCAGAAAGCATGGTCTTTTTTTGATTGCCGATTGTGCCCAGAGCGTGGGAACAAAATATAAAGGGAGGAGAAAAAATACACTTGGAGATATTTCCTGTTTTTCTTTTTTTCCGACGAAAAATCTTGGCTGTGATGGGGACGGGGGAATGGTGCTGACAGATGATGAAAATATTGCAAAGGCCTGCCGTTCCCTTAAAGTTCATGGTTCAGGAAAAGATGGGTTGTGGACATTGAAGCGGGAATATCAATTGAAGGGAAAAGAGCTTCCAGAAAATATGCCTGTGGGAGAAAGCAAATATTATAATTATTTTATCGGGTATAATTCTCGTCTCGATGCTGTTCAGGCAGCTATTCTGCGGAAAAAACTTACTCACTTGGATGAATTTATAGAGGGACGGAGAAAAAATGCAGAATTATATCATAGGGCATTAGAATCTACTCATTACTATCTTCCCATGGAAGCGGCTGACAGTTTCCATTCCTACTATATTTATGCATTGAGACACAAAAATTCTTTTGAGATTCAAGAAAAATTAAAAGAGGCCGGTATTTCCTGCGGAACCTATTATCCGGTACCGCTTCATCTTCAATTTGCTTTTTCTAATTTGAATTATAAAGAGGGAGATCTTC
This sequence comes from Lachnospiraceae bacterium, assembly GCA_022792535.1. Lineage (GTDB taxonomy): Bacteria > Bacillota > Clostridia > Lachnospirales > Lachnospiraceae > Petralouisia. Next base: position 68,856 of record JAAWBG010000036.1, on the reverse strand, counting down.
CAGTTACAGAGGAATTAAGTAAATGTACTTTTGCAATTCCAATATTTCCGGAGTTATTTGATGAGGAAAGAAAATTTATTATTGATACTTTAATACAATTAGATAGATGAGGAGAAGGATGAGATGAAATACGCGTTGGTCGGATGCGGGCGCATTGCTGTTAACCATATAAAAGCGGCTCAAAACAATGATTTAGAATTAGTGGCTGTTTGCGATACTGTGCCAAAAGCAATGGAAACGTTATTAGAAAAGTGTGATTTAAAAGAAGAGATATCCCTGAAACGATATACGGATTATAAGCAGATGATTCTTGAAAATGAACTTGATCTTATCAGTATAGCGACAGACAGCGGATCACATGCAGAGATTGCGCTGTATTGTATTGAAAAAGAAATTAATATTATTATTGAAAAGCCAATTGCCATGAGTATGGAAGATGCTGATGAAATAATTCGAAAATCAAAAGAAAAACAAGTAAAGGTTTCCGCCTGCCATCAGAATAGATTTAATATTGCTGTTCAGCAGACGCGTACTGCCCTGGAAAAGGGCAGACTTGGAATGCTGTCCCATGGAAGCATTCATGTTCGATGGAACAGAAATAAAAATTATTACGATCAGGCTTCATGGAGAGGAAAATGGGCTTTCGATGGAGGAACCCTTATGAATCAATGTATTCACGGTATTGATTTGCTCCGATGGATGATGGGGCCTGAAATAGATGAAATTTATGGAGTTACATGCCGGCAGTTTCATCATTACCTGGAAGCGGAAGATATTGGAATGGCTGTTGTTAAATTTAAAAACGGCGCCATAGGAACCATTGAGGGAACGGTAAATGTTTACCGGAAAAATCTGGAGGAAACATTGTATCTCTTTGGAGAGAAGGGAACGGTAAAACTTGGAGGAACATCCTGTAATAATATAGATGTATGGGATTTTACCGATCAAGGTGAGAATGACGACGAATATAAAGGGTTAAAGGAAATGACCAGCAATGTGTATGGAAATGGACATACTAAGTTATTTGCAGACGTAATTGATGCGGTTAAAAATGACCGCCAGCCTTATGTCAATGCAGTAGAAGGACGTAATGCTTTGGAATTGGTTTTAGCAATTTATAAAAGCCAAAAAACAGGACAACCTGTTAAACTGCCTTTGAGTCATTTTTCCAGTATAGATATGGCAGGAGAGTTTGACAGATGAAATAAATTTTTTTGCCGTGTTAAAAGAGAAGAGGTATATGTATGAACATATTTCATATAAATTCATATTTTGTTTCTCGAAACCTTTATAAAAATATTTATGACCATCAGATTGCCAAAGGAGATCATATAAAGGTTTTTGTACCGGTCAGCATTAAGAGGACGCCGGCTGAATTTGACAGGGGAAACTATACAGATATTTCTTATAATTTCAGTAATTTTGACAGGTATTTCTTTTTTATAAAACATTTTAAAATTTATCAGGATTATAAGAGAAAGTATGCAGAATTTCCCTATGAAATTATGCATGCACACAGTCTGTTTTCCAATGGCTTTATCAGCTATTTGATAAAACGGGATCGTCATATTCCCTATATTACTGCGGTCAGAGACACAGATGTCAATTCCTTTTTTAAATATCGTTTTTACCTGAGAGGAATAGGAAATAAAATATTAAGCAGCGCTGACAGAGTTATTTTTCTCTCGGCTTCCTATCGTGACCAGGTTGTCAGCAAATATGTCAAAAAGAATATTCAGGCTGAGGTTTTAGAAAAAAGCGTTGTGATTCCAAACGGTATTAGTGATATTTGGCTCAGGAATATTCCAGATAAGGATAAAAAGATAAAAGATACAAAATCTATTAATATTATATGTACTGGTATAATTGATAAACGGAAAAACTGCAAAGTTACAGTCGAGGCATGCAGGAAGCTGATAGAAAAAGGCTTTTCTGTTCAACTAACTTTTATAGGAAAAGTGATTGACCAGAATATTTATGAAGCGGTAACGAAGCACAGCTTTGTCAGGTATTTGAATCCCACAGATGCAGAAAACCTGATAAAAATATATGCAGATCAGGATATTTTTGTTATGCCCTCCCGCACAGAAACATTCGGACTTGTATATGCAGAGGCAATATCACAGGGGCTGCCGGTGGTTTACACAAAAGGACAGGGATTTGACGGGCAGTTTGAAGATGGTTATGTGGGATATGCCGCTGATTCTGGAAATCCGGCAGATGTGGCAGATAAAATTGAAAAAATACTGAAAAATTATGATGTTATCAGTAACAACTGCAAAAAGGCCGCATGGAAATTTGACTGGAAAAATATTTGTGCTGAGTATGATGAAATATACAAAGAGATTGCTCTTCCGCAAAGAGATTTTTCGGGCTGATCTGGGATATGTTTGACATTGTAATGATAGAAAGTTAAGTTATCATGAAAAGATTACCTTTAAATGTAAATAAATTTAATATTACGAAACCAGCCGGGATACTGATAATATTTTATTTTTTATTACCTGTTTATCTTTACAGTGTGCATGTCTATAGTTATCTGGGATATTATCCCTATACGGGTATTAACATGGAACGGTTGATTTTATCTACGTTTCTGGTATTGTTTTATTCCTTTTACGCTGATTTCCTGCGCAGCGAATTTCTGAAGATCACATACTATGTCTGTTTGATTTTATTGTTCATTGGAGAAAATTGTATTTATGTCTGCTGCGAGGATGTGTCAGTTACCATGATTATCCTGATAAGTGTCTTTTTAACGTCCTTTCAATTACTGGATAAAATAAAATTAAGTATTCCTTATGCTAAATTTGACGCGGGACATAGTACGGAAGTTCTCTTTCTATTAGCCATAGTGCTCATCATCCCTTTTTTTCAATATTGGGATCAAATAAATCTGAAAAACCTGCTATTGCAGGAGATCTATGAAACCAGATCCAAATTCCGTCAGTTAGAAAGAAATTCTTTGATTGGATATATAAAAGAACCCCTGGCCAGAGTGATTTTACCAATATTAATCATTGATTATTTTCGAAAAGGAAAGAAATGTCATGCAGTCTTGTCTGTTATGATGCTGCTTTATCTGTTTTTATGTGGAGGGCTGAAATCAATCTTTTTTGGCCTGATTGCCCTGATCGCTTTCTATCCTGGAAGCTATAAGAAAAAAATAAATTGGATGATATACGGATTGCTGGGGGCGGTTATTTTTGGCGTATCGCTGTATCAGATCGCAGGTATTGATTTTTTTATATCTATTTACCGAAGGGTATTTCTCATACCGCCTAGATTTAATGCGGTATATATTGATTACTTCAAAGAAAGTTTAACTCATTACAGCCATTCGGGGTTTGCACTGGTAAAAGATGCAAGATTTATCACCCAGAGCGTATCGGAATTTGTGGGACAGTATGTTATGGGGACTGGTACTAATGCCAATACAGGCATATTTGTGGAAGGCTATTATTCCTTTGGACTGTTTGGAGCGTTTCTATATTTGATGATACCCCTTGGAATTATTTTTTTCTTGAAGGAACTGAATTTTGCACCCAATTATTATGGATTGGTATTTGTATATATCTATTACATGAACACATCTATTTTGAGTACCTTACTGTTGTCTCATGGATTATTTGTTTTTTTGATCGTATCTTTTATATACCTGAGAGAGAGAAAACAGGAGCATAGCAGATGAGTAAAGTAAAAGTAAATATAGCCTATAATGTTGGATATCAGATCTTGCTTTATATCATTCCTTTGATAACAACGCCATTTCTATCAAGGGTGATCGGAGCAAAAGGGATTGGCACATATTCTTATCACTACTCGATTGCCTATTATTTTGTTATTTTTGCGATGTTAGGATTGAATAATTATGGAAGCAGATCGATTGCCGGAGTGAAAGAGGATAGAGAACAGCTGGCAAAGACTTTTTGGAGCATATTTTGGATGCAGTTTATGATGTCTGCCATTGCGATTTCAGGCTATGCAATCTATTGCATGTTTCTTTCAGATACGAAAGTATACTCCCTTATGATGGGGATTTATGTGGTATCAGCCCTATTTGACATTAACTGGTTCTTTTTTGGAATAGAGAAATTCAGGATTACTGTGACACGGAATACAGTGATAAAAGTAGTATCTCTTATTTGTATTTTTATCTTTGTCAAGGAACCTGATGATGTATATATATATATTCTTATTATGGTAATCAGTATATTGAGCAGCCAGTTGGTATTATGGGTCTTTTTGTTTCAGTATGTTTCTTTCAGAAAAGTAGAGAGATCTGATGTAATGGAGCATTTGAAGCCAAATTTTGTTCTGTTTATACCGGTGATAGCTGTCAACGTATATAAAATGATGGATAAAATAATGCTGGGAATGCTGGTGGATTACACAGAGGTTGGATACTATGAAAACTGTGAAAAAATATTAAATGTACCTACAAGCATTATCTCTGGAATCGGAACGGTAATGCTTCCGCGGATTACAAATTTAATTTCCAGTTGTGATGTAAAGACAGAAAATAAATATTTCACATACATCATGTTGTTTTCCGCCTTTTTTTCTTCCGCCATGTGTTTTGGCATGATGGGTATTGCAGAAGAATTTGTTCCATGGTTTTTTGGCCCTGGATTTGAAAACTGTGTAAGCATAATTACTGTTATCTTTCCAAGTTCGCTGTTTCTTGCTTTGGCAAACGTACTGAGAACACAGATTTTAATACCATATAAAATGGATCTGATATATGTCCTCTCTGTTACCTTAGGAGCTGTTGTTAACTTTATATTTAATTTTATTTTTATTTCGGAATATCATGCCCTGGGCGCTTCCTTTGCCACAGTCTTAGCAGAGGGAACGGTGTTTATAGTGCAGTTCATGTTTGTAACAAAAAGGAGAGGACCAATAAAAATCATGAAATATTTGGTTCCGTTTTATATTTTCGGAATTATGTTATTTTTGATTTTAAAACAGATCACCTTTGGAGCAGAGGTTGAAAACTTTACAAGGATGATCTGGAAAATATTGATTGGTATGGCAGTGTATCTTGCAGTATCTGCTTTTTATTATAAGAGATATCTGAAAGTCCGGCTGCTCTGTCAAAGGGAAAATTAGTAGGAAAACATACGGAATCATAAATCTACAGATATAAAATACAGATTTTATTTTTAAATATAAGGAGGAAAATTTCATTGACAGATAGTACATATCTTGTGATTGGAGGATATCATGGGTCTGGTGCAAGCGCTGTGGTTGACTTGTTAAGCGAATATAAAGGATTTTATCATAATGATACAGAGATGCGTCTGATCTGTGATCCCTATGGGATCAAGCCAATGGAGCGGGCGCTGGTTGATGACTGGGATTGGATTAATGCTTCTGGAGCCATGATAGATTTTTTGCATTTAGCCAAGATCTGCGGCAGAAAAGGCGGAGGGAAAAACCCCTTTGCAAGGGCCGGATTGAATTATACGAAAAATATTAATCCTAGATTTATGGAAATTACAGAAAATTATTTGGAAAAACTTACGGAATGCCACTATTACAGAGATTTTTATTATCACAAATTTAAAATGAGCTACCCTGCTTATGTGATAAACAGGATCAGGTTTGGCCTGGAAATATATTCGAAAGGAAAATTAAAAACTGCAAACAGAAGTACTAAGAACTATTTTTCGAGACCTGACAGGGAACAATTTTATCAGGCCACAAAAGAGTACTTTGATGAGTTATATACGGATGCAGCAGAAAGAGAGGGAGCAGACTTTATACTTTTGGATCTGGCGCTGGCTCCTCGTGATGGGAAAAGAATTCATAATTACTTCAGAAAGGCAAAGATGATTGTAGTTGACAGGGACCCGCGGGACATTTTGGCAAATCTGCTCAGTCAGGGACGTTATATAGACGATTGGATAACGTATGAGGATGGATTTTGCTTTTCACAGTGGCAGCTGGAAATGAGGAAAAATCTTCCTTCCGATCCAGATATTATGTATGTTAGATTTGAAGATATCGTACTGAAAACAGAAATGGTCAAGAAAGAAATTGCAGATTTTCTCGATATTTCCCTGGATGAAAGAAACCATCTGCACCTACATAAATATTTCGAACCAGAAAAATCGGCTCAAAATATTGGTTATTGGAAAAAGTTTTATGGTGCTCATGGAAGAGCCTTTGATGCAATTTCTGTTGAAATGAAAGATTATCTGTACGAGAAGGAGAAGGGCTGATGATTATAGGATACACAACGGGAGTCTATGATTTATTTCATGTGGGACATCTTAATCTTTTCAAAAATGCCAAGGGAATGTGCGATAAACTGATCGTAGGCGTTACGGTGGATGAGCTTGTGAAATATAAAGGGAAAACGTCGATGATTCCTTTTGAAGATCGTATTGAGCTGATTCGCAGCTGCAGATATATAGATGCTGCAGTACCTCAGTATGATATGGACAAATTGACAGCCTGCAAAAAGCTTGGAGCTTCTTATCTTTTTGTGGGGGACGATTGGTATGGGACTGATAAATGGAAGAAATATGAAGAAGAATTTTCCAAAGAAGGAATAAAAATTGTTTATTTTCCATATACAAAGGGGATTTCTTCTACAAAGATTACAGAGGCATTAAAAGCGGTGCGCAAAGATGATTTGCAGGATGTAAAATAAAACAGATAGAAATCGGATGATAAATCAGGAGGACGAAAATCAATGGCAGCAGATAAAAAATATTGTATGAGCTCTTATATGGCATTTCGTTATATTGAAGATGACGGTAAAGATTTTTATGATTATGGGCACCATAGAAATATAACGCCTGTTTCGGAGAAAGAAAAAGTTTATGTCAGGACAGCGGAGGACATTGACGATGAAATTCGCAGGCAGATGGATCAGTTCAAAGATGTGAAAAAAGGAGTTATGCTTTCAGGAGGGATGGACTCTGCCATTGTAGCTTCCTATCTTGCTGGAGCTGATGCATACACCTTTCGTTTTCTTGGAGGTGAATTTCAGAAAGATGAATTAGCAAGGGCAGAATATTATGCCAGGTACTATAACCTGCGTCTCCATTATATAGATATTTCATGGGAAACAGTTACCTCTTATCTGGAACCTGTTATGAGGGCAAAATGTGCGCCGGTACATTCAATTGAACCTCAGATTTTACAGGCGGCGTTACAAGCCAAAAATGACGGCATAGAAATGATGTTTGTTGGGGAAAGCAGCGATCTTGTTTTCGGAGGTATGGATGGTCTTTTGGCAAAGGACTGGACGTTTGATGAATTTGTAGACCGCTATATGTTTACGAAACCAGAGGATGTTTTAACAGAGAGTGAAGATATGCGGTATTTGTTTGAACGTTATAGAATGAATGAGAATGGTATTGATTTTTTAAAATTTATGGACGATGTATTTTCCATTGAATCATCCAGCTCTTATCTAAATGCTTTTGCAGTGGCAGAGATGCCATATTATGATCCTTATGCAAGACTTAAGATGGCAGAAGAACTGGATCTTCGGCGTGTTCGTAGTGGCGAGCCCAAATATTTAATCCGTCAATTGATGGCCAAGAAATATCCAGAGATTTCTGTGCCGGATAAAGTACCAATGCCAAGACCAGTTGACGAATATTTTAAAGAATGGCGGGGACCAGTCAGACCGGAATTCAGAGAAGATATTGATATGAAAAAGTTCACCGGAAACCAGAAATGGCAGATGTATTGTTTAGAACAATTCTTAAATATGAATGAAGCCGAAAATAAAGAGAAGGAGTGAATTTGAGAGGTAAAAGGATTTGATAATGATCTGTGGGTAAAATTTTATTGATTCTTACGGATTCCTTGCGTATAATGGAGCCAGAAAAGGATGATCAGGGAAAGGAAAGAATCATGAAAATTTTAATTACCGGAGCCAAAGGTTTCATAGGACGCAATCTTATTACAACATTAAATAATATTCGAACAAAAAAGGATCAGTCTTTCGGGCTGACAACAGATCTTACTATTTATGAATATGATGTAGATTCCACAGAGCCGCTGTTAGATGCATACTGCACTGACTGCGACTTTGTGTTTCATTTAGCGGGAGTAAACCGTCCCAAAGAACAGAAGGAATTTATGGAGGGAAATTTTGGTTTTACCTCTAAACTGCTGGAGACCTTAAAAAAGCATAAAAATAACTGTCCCATTATGATCTCTTCTTCCATACAGGCATCATTGGACAACCCATATGGCCAGAGCAAGAAAGCGGGAGAAGATTTGATCTTTCAGTATGGGAAAGAGACAGGGGCTGAGGTTTATGTCTACCGCTATCCTAATGTGTTTGGGAAATGGTGCCGGCCCAATTACAACTCAGCCATTGCTACCTTCTGTCATAACATTGCAAATGATCTGCCCATCCAGGTGAATGATCCGAATGTGGTCATGCATTTAGTTTATATTGATGATCTTGTGGCGGAACTGATTGCAGCTCTGCAGGGAAAGGCCCATAAAGAGGAACAGGGGTATTGTTTTGTGCCAAAGGTTCATACCATCACTTTGGGAGAGATTGTGGATCTGATCTATTCTTTTAAAAAGAGCAGAGAGGACCGCAGCGTGCCGGATATGACGGAAGGCGGGCTGGTAAAGAAATTGTATGCCGCATATTTAAGCTATCTGCCTACGGATCAGTTTTCTTATCCCCTGAAAATGAACATAGATGAAAGGGGAAGTTTTACGGAGATTCTAAGGACTCAGGACAGGGGACAGTTTTCCGTCAATATCTCAAAACCTGGCATTACCAAGGGAGAACACTGGCATCATACAAAGAATGAAAAATTTGTGGTGGTCAGCGGAAAAGCCTTGATACAGTTTCGAAAGGTTGACAGTAATGAGATTATTGAGTATCATGTAAGCGGAGATAAGATAGAAGTTGTGGACATTCCCACAGGATATACCCACAATATTATCAATGAGGGGGATACAGATCTTGTCACCTTTATGTGGTGTAATGAATGTTTTTGTTCTGAGAAGCCAGACACCTATTTTTTAAAGGTAGATGAGAGGGATGTCAGTGAGAAAGGTATTTGCGAGAAATGAGAAAACTGAAATTAATGACGATCATAGGAACCCGTCCGGAGATCATACGGTTATCAGAGGCTATCAAAAAGTGCGATCGATATTTTGAACAGATTCTTGTGCACACTGGACAGAACTGGGATTATACCCTGAACCAGATATTTTTTGAAGATTTGGGCCTGCGGGAGCCAGACTATTATCTGGATGCAGTGGGAGAAGATTTAGGAGAGACCATTGGAAATATTATTGCAAAAAGTTTTAAACTGATGAATGAAATAAGGCCGGATGCCTTATTAATATTAGGAGATACTAATTCCTGTCTGTCAGCAATCTCTGCGAAACGTCTGCACATTCCAATTTTTCATATGGAGGCAGGCAACCGCTGTTTTGACGAGCGTCTGCCGGAAGAAACGAATCGAAGGATTGTGGATCATATTTCAGACGTTAATCTGTGCTATTCTGAACATGCCCGCAGATATCTGAACCAGGAAGGGACAGCCAGAGAACGGACCTATGTGACAGGTTCCCCTATGGCTGAGGTTTTGACTGCTAATCTTGAGAAGATTAAGAGCAGCAGAGTGTTAGAGACACTGGGAATTGAAGCAGGAAAGTATATTCTGTTATCTGCCCATCGGGAAGAGAATATTGACAATGAAGACAATTTTATGGCCTTGATGAATGCAGTGAACAATATGGCGGAAAATTATCAGATGCCCATTATCTACAGCACTCATCCAAGAAGCAGAAAATTTATTGAAGCCAGAAAGTTTCAGTTCCATCCATTGGTGAGAAATCTGCAGCCTTTTGGATTCTCGGATTACAATCATCTGCAGCTGAATGCTTTTTGCGTGGTTTCAGACAGTGGAACTCTGCCAGAGGAAAGCGCTTACTTTAACAGTAAGGGAATGGCTTTTCCAGCGGTATGCGTGCGGACCAGTACAGAACGGCCGGAGGCAATTGATAAGGGAAACTTCATTATAGGAAGTATCACTACAGAACAAGTGCTGCAGGCGGTAGATCTTGCAGTGGAGATGCAGAAGAATGGAGATTTTGGCACAGAAGTTCCCAATTATGTGGATGAAAATGTCAGTACGAAAGTAGTCAAAATCATTCAGAGTTATACGGGAATCGTTGATAAAATGGTGTGGAGGAAATTTTAATGGAGACACAGGAGAGAATGGAACGGGAAATTAACCTGTTAGAATTATTCTGGAATATTCTGCTGGGATGGCGGCAGATTATTTGTTTTGGGCTTTTATTTGCAGTTCTGCTGGGAAGCGTAAAATATGTGCGGGATACCAGAGCTTATCAGGCTGCCCAAAATATGGACCAGGAACAGACAGAAGAAGCTTTGACAGAGGAAGAGTTAGAGCAGGTCGCAGAGGCCAAAGAATTGATAGCGCAGATGGCGGAATATGAGAATTATATGGAAGAGTCTGCCTGGATGCAGATTGATCCATACAGAGAAGCGAGACTAACTTTGCAGTACTATGTCAAATCAGATTATGTGATCAATTACACAAGGGACAATGTTCGCGATTATACAGGGGATGTGATAAATGCTTATAGTAATTATGCTGCCAGCGGTGAGATGAGCAGCGAAATCATCAAGGAAGCTGGTCTTTCTATCAGCCAAGAGGATTTTAGTGAGTTAAGATCTGTGGATATGGATAACACAACCCTTGTGATAACAATTGCTTATCCTAAGGAAGAACAGCTAGAATCTATTGGGGAGTCTGTGAAAAAGCAGATCAGTAAGAAGGAGTCTGAGATTCAGCAGATTGGAGCGCATCAATTGATCCTTTTAGGTGAATCTCAGGATTTTGTGGTGGACAAGGATTTGATAGATCGGAAAGGCGTAATCTTTGATACTATAACCAGGCTCCAGAATCAATTGAATAATTTGAAAACAAATATGACGGAACCGCAGCTGAATCTTTTGAAAAATGATAAAGAGGAAGACTCAGAGGAAAAAGAAGAAAATCTTATTCCAACGCCTGGGTTCAGTGTGAAATACGCTGTATTGGGAGCTATATTTGGAGTTTTTCTGGTATGCATCTGGATTGTGTGTAAGATGCTGTTTACAGCCAGGCTGCAAAACTCGGAAGAGATTCGGAGCCTTTACGGTATGCGTCTGTTGGGAGAGATAGAGGTTCCCTCAAAACAGAGCAGATTCCTGCCTGGCGTTGATGCAAAATTGTTGGCGGTAAAAGACAGAAGAAGGAAAAAATTGTCGCCGGATCAGCAGATCAAGATGGTGTCTGCCAATATTGCTCTTTCCTGCAAACAACAGGGAATGGATCATATTTATCTGACAGGGAGTGAATATGAGAAAGCAGACAAAAATGTGTTAGAATCCTTGAAGCAGGAACTGATGGCACAGGGAGTACAGATTCAGGAAGGTGGAAATATTTTCTATGATGCAGAATCCTTAAAACAGGGAACCGCCATCGGAAATCTGTTGTTTGTGGAGCAGATCGGACAGTCTATCTATGATGAGATCTCCAATGAATTGAATCTGGCAAGAGAACAGAAGAGTAATATTCTGGGAATTGTTGTATTTGTATAGAGAAGATTTTTTAAATGGCCAGACATCTGATAAGGAGGACATAAATGGCAAGAGACAGAGAAAGGTATGAAGAAGGGCACAGAAAAAAGAAGAAGAAAACCAATCGAAGAAAAAAACAGAAGCGGAAAGTAATCCTGGTAATCGCAGCCATTCTGCTGGCGCTGATCGGGCTTGTATTTGCCTATGCATGGAGCAAATACGGGAAACTGGGAAGGATTGATATCAAAGATAAGGATGTAAAAGTCAATGATCTGACAAAAGATACAGAAAAAGGACTGAAAGGATACGAGAGTATTGCGCTGTTTGGATTAGATAACCGTTCCACTGGAAACTTTGAGAGCGGAAACAGCGATACGATTATTGTGGTAAGTATTAATAAGAAAACCGGAGAGATTAAGATGGCTTCCGTGTATCGAGATACCTATCTGGATATTGAGAATGATAAATTCCGCAAAGCGAATGCAGCTTATGCCAATGGAGGCCCCAAACAAGCTATGGAGATGCTGAATAAAAATCTGGATCTGAATATCACAGATTATGTCAGTGTGGATTTTAATGCGTTGGTGGATGCCATTGATCTGTTAGGCGGAATTGAACTGGATATTACAGAGGAAGAGGCGAAGTGGCTGAACGGATATGTAGTAGAGACCAATAAGGTGACTGGACACAACAGCGGCACAGTGTCGGCTGGCACCAATGTACACGTAGACGGAGTGCAGGCCACCTCATATGCCAGAATTCGTTACGTGGGACTGGACTATCAGCGTACGGAACGCCAGAGAACGGTGATTACAAAAATGTTTGAAAAGGCTAAAAGCTGTGATATTTTTACATTGAACAGCCTTTTGGATGAAATGCTGCCTCAGATTTCCACCAGTTTGAGCATGACAGAGATGTTAGGACTGGCGGGAAATGTAGCAAAGTACCATATGGGAGAGAATACAGGATTTCCATTTGATAAGGAATCTCATGACGTGGGAAGTTTGGGAGATATGGTAATTCCCATTGATTTGGAGAGCAATGTAATTCAGCTCCACCAGTTCCTATATACAAATGAAGCCTATACTCCTTCTGAGACAGTGAAAAACTTAAGCGCAACGATTCGGGCAAATACTGGATATTGAGAAAAGTTTGATAAGTAATTGGCGATACAGGGCTGCTGCAAAATGAGAGAATTCTACAACATATCGTTCACAGGCTGGTTGAGATTGTGATGATATGTTGCAGAATCTCTGTCTTTTGCAACAGCTCTTTTGTAAGAGGTAGAGATTTAAATCATAATTTAGTTGACATATTCTAGTTATCAATAGTATCATAATAACGTAAGTAACTATTAACAAAGACAGGAAGATGCAACGGAAAAGTAAGAAAGAAAGGAATATTTGAGTATGAAGAATTTGTGGAAAATGCTTCAGGCTGGTACACTAGCTCTTATGTGTACATTAGTTCTGGGGGGGGGTAAAGGCTGAGGCCGCAGGCCCTGGAAAAGTAACAGGTGTAGAGCAGACTTATAATAGTACCGGCAGTATAGAAGTTACCTGGGATGCTGTTATTGGAAATGGTGTGGAGTATAAGGTAGAGATCTGCGCAGACAGGAATTTTACTGGCGGCGTGAAAGATAATATGGGCAGCTGGGGAGGCACATCAAGTACTAAGGAAAGTATGAATGGTCTTACCCCTGGCAGAAAATATTATGTACGAGTGACAGCTTATTATAATTCTGGCTATCCGAATTATACCTATACATATGGAACGCCTTCAGATGTAATAGAAGTAGTGACAAAACCGTCAGCCAGAGTGACAGAGCTTCGGGAGAGCAATGCAACAGAGACATCCATTACCTTATCCTGGAAGAAGGCAGATGGAGTTAACGCATATCGGATTGAATATCAAAAAGAAGGAATCAACGATAATAAGAAAACAATAAATTTAGGTAATGTGAGTTCTTATACAGTGAAAGGATTAAATAAGAATTCGGAATATGAATTCTGTGTGTATCCTGTCAATAAGAGTCAGGGTGGATATCAGGCAGTAGGAAGTTCTACTTTGCTTTATTATGTACCAACCCTTCCTACAAAGCTCACAGGATTGGATTGTGAGTTTTGGAATTATAGTTCCAAGTATTTGGAACTTTCCTTTAATGAAAATAGGATTGTAGATGGCGGACAGTATGAGATTTATGCATACAATGGAAAGAAGGCCATTATAAAGGGAAAATGGAGCGGAACAAAAACAAACCCATATTTTTCTCATAATAAACTGAAGGGATATAAATTTCTGAAAATACGGGCGCGCCATTATATCAATGTAGGCGGCAGAGAAAAGTATGGAGCCTGGTCTAATTGGGAGTATTTTGCAAGACAGCCAGAGATAAGGATCAAAAAGGTTTCCGGCGGACTTAAACTTTCTTGGAGTAAGGTAAGCGGTGCCCAAAATTATACGGTGTCTATGTCTACGAAACAGAAGTCTGGCTATAAAAAAGTAGTTACCACCAAGAAGACAAGTTATACAGTTAAAAAGTATGGAAAATCTAAATTGAAAAATAACAAGAAATATTATTTTTCTGTAACAGCCAATCGAAAAGTAGGAAAGAAGACTTATAAGAGTGATGATACCTACTGCTGGTATTTGACATACAGAAAATAAAATATACGTTGTGAATATAAATAAGAAAGAGGATGGAAAGTTATGGAATTTTCCATCCTCTTTCCGTATTAACCCTGAAAATATGGGAAATGTGAGGATTGTAAAGTTTTTGTAAGTTTTATTCTGAAGGTTGTACTTGCAAAAAAATTGTGATAGGATAAAAAATGACTGTAAATAACAAATAAGATAAAATAGAAATGGAGTGAGCAAAGATGAGACCCTCAAAGAGAGTGATTGCAGTAATTTTGTCGGCATGTATGATTTTTTCTTCTGCAGGAACCCAAGTTCAGGCAGGAAATGAAGGACAACCTCAGTCTCCTAATATAGAATTGGAGACATCGAATGATCTGCAGGAGTTAGAAGATGCGGTCGAAATGGAAAAAGAACCAGCATTAGAAGAAGAGCAGATTCCAGAGGAGACAAAAAATTTAAAGGAAAATGCAGATGCGAAGGAGAATGAAAATACAGAAGAAGATAAGGAACAAAAGACAGGGAACAGCCGGGAGATAAAAGAGGAGATAAAAGAAAAAGAAGTATTTCAGGCAGGCAGAAGTATGGAGGAAGCGATAGTAAAAGAGAAGACACAAGAAGAGGGTACCCTGAAATATATTATGCAGGAAAACACATATATTCAGACTCCTGGTGTGCAGAATGTGGCAGCAGAACTTGGAGAAACAGGAAAAGCTATAACAGGCGCACAATTACAATATAGAAATATTACCACAGGTCAGGAAATGACAGTAGAAGCAGTTGGAATTGTGGAAAACATGGTTCGTTTTACCATGGAGTACAACAGTGAGAATCAAAAAGGAATCTATCAGCTGGAACGTGTTACCTGGCAGACTTCAGAAAAATCTTACGTGGCAGATCTGAAAAAACTGGGTATGAAAGTAGTCTATGGCGTTAACTGTCAGGTTGAGACTGAGGCGGACGATTTGCTGGTGGATCAAAATCTACTGGAAGAAGTGGAAGCAAATATAGTGACTATGGATCAAAACGGCCGAACAGTATCCGAGAATTCTGTTGCAGAAGTATTAGAACAAGCTAAGGCAGCAGGCAAGAATACTTTTTCTGGCAACTCTTTTACACGAGGCGCAAAAAATATGGTGATCGTGTTAGATCCAGGTCATGACAGTACCCATGCGGGAGCAAGAGGAAATGGCTGTGTGGAGGAAGACCTGGTATTAAAAATTGCTACATATTGTAAGGCGGAATTACAAAAGTATAATTTGGTAACTGTCTATATGACCAGACAGACAAAGAGTTGTCCCAATGGCGGTTCTAAGGTAACTTCTGCCACCTGCAATGCGGCAAGGGTAGAGTTTGCCCGCAAAAAAGGAGCAGACGTTTATGTCAGCTTTCATTTGAATTCCAGTGCCAGCAGTACTCCTCGTGGGGTGGGAATTTATTATCCCAATGGAAATTATAAAGAAGATATTGGAAAAGAAGGAAAAGGGCTGGCAACTGAGATTTACAAAAAGTTGAAAGCTTTGGGACTGTCTACCTGGGCAGGGGGGATTTTGATTCGTAATTCAGAAAACAATACCTTGTATCCAGATGGGTCTCTGGCAGATTATTTAGCAGTGATTCGCAGGAGCAAAGAAGCAGGATTTCCGGCAGTGCTGATTGAACATGCTTTTTTGAGCAATGCGGCAGATGCTTCTAGTTTTTTGAGTTCTGATGCCAAGTTGAAGAAGTTAGGCGTGGCAGACGCTGAAGGAATTGCAAAATATTATAATTTGTCTTTGAAGGGAAAGGTATCTGAGATTACTTCAATTCAATCTAGAAACAGCAAAAAACTGCGTATTAAGTGGGGAGAGACTGCCGGGGCGGCCTCCTATCAGGTATATCGCAGTACTTCTGAAGAGGGAGAGTATTCCAAGGTTGCAGAAGTAGATGGAAATACATATGATGACAAGGTGAAAGAAGGAGTAACTTATTATTATAAAGTATGTGTAGTATATGCAGGTGGAGAAAAGTCCGCATATTCTCAGCCCTATGCAGCTCAGACGCTGGCAAAACCTCAGATTACGAAAGCTGTTTCTAAGGCGACTCGGAAATTGAATATTTCCTGGAAAAAGGTGGAAAATGCTTCTCAATATGAGATTTTGCGTAGTGAAAAGAAGGAAGGAAAATATGTGAAAATTGCCACAGTAGGGGCCGAGAAAAATTCCTATACCGATGGCAATATTAAAACACAGAAGAATTATTACTATAAAGTGCGTGCCAGAGGCGGAGAAAAGAATGGTTATAGCGATTATTCTCCAGTGTATTCAGGATGGGCGGTAAAGAAGACAAAAATTGTTAAAGTGAGCCCGAAAACAAGCACATCATTGAGTATTAAATGGAAGAAGGTAAATAATGCATACGCCTATCGGATTCAGAGAAGTACTTCCAAAAAGGGAAAATATAGGACAGTTGCAACGATTAAAGCCGGCAGACCGACAAGTTATGAAGATAAAGGATTACAAACAGGAAAGAGATATTATTATAAAATAGAAGTTAGAAATAGGGTAGATGGAAAAAATGGATGCAGCGGATATTGTGGTGCTGTGTCAGGAAAGGCAGTCTAAATTGAGGATAAAGAGAGGAAAAATTATGAAACCGAAAAAATTTCGAAAAGCAGCGGCAATATTATTGACAGCAGCAATACTAGCCACAGATTTTGGCGGGGCTGGCAATCTGGTATATGCCAGCCAGACAGAGATTACAGCAGAAGGAAACAATGGGTCTGAGAATCCAGAGAGTGATATTCAAAACCCAGAGGAGGATTTGAATCCAGGAAGCAGTACCAAGGTTCCAGCAGATAACGGGCAGAGTTCCGAGAATGATCCCCAGTTATCAGAAGGGGATACACAGAGTCCAGGAGATACTTCTCAGAATTCAGAAAATAATATCCAGAATCCAGAAGACGATACTCAGTTTTCGGAAGACGAACCTTTGAATCCAGGAAATGATACCCAGAATCCAGGGGACATATGGGATTCAGAAAATGAGACTGAGACCCCGGAAGAGGAAGAAAATTCTCAAAATGGGAAAGAGAAGGTTCAAGATAAAAAAGAGATCTCTGGAGAAGAAGTGGAAGAACTGTTGACAGAGGAAAAGACAGAACTTTCACCGGAGGAAGCCTTTGCAGAACTTATCAAAGAGTATGATATGTACGCAACCCTCACCAATGGCGTGGAATTTCTTATTCGCAAAGAGGCGTCCAGAGACGCAGCTGTTGTTCAGACTCTTACCAGCGGATATCAGATCAAATTGATTGGTGTGGTTCTGACAGAGACAGGAGTCTGGTTTCAGATTGAATTCGCAGTGAATGGTGCGGAATACACGGGATATATTCAGAGTGATTATGTGGTGTCTCAGGATGAACGACTGTCAGAGTGGAGAGACCAATATGTAGGCAAGCAGAGACAGCTCAGCAGTGTGAATGCCTCTGGAAAAACAGATCTGAATGCTTTTCCCAAAAGTTATCGCTCTGCTATTCAGAAGATGATTCAGGCGCATCCCAACTGGACTTTCGTGCCCATGAATACTGGCCTGGAATGGTCAGATGTATTGAAGGCAGAAATGGGAGATGCAGTAAATCTGGTGGAAAACTATCGTCCTTCCACCTGGAAATCTACAGCCTCCAATGCCTATAATATGCAGACCGGAGAATGGGTGATTAAAAATGGCACTACCTGGGTGCAGGCGTCCGAATCTCTGATTAAGTATTACCTGGATCCCCGGAATTTTTTGAATGACGAGGCAGTGTTCCAGTTTGAACAGCTTACTTATAACAAGTCTCATCATAAAGAGTCTGGTGTGGAGAAAGTGCTGAAAAACACTTTTATGAGCAATAAAAAGTTAGAGGATGGCTCCGAAGGAGGTATTACTTACGCTCAGGCATTTATGAAGATCGGAAAAGAACTGAAAGTAAGCCCTTATTTTCTGGCAAGCCGGGTGCGCCAGGAGCAGGGAGTGAACGGAACTTCTTCTCTGATCTCAGGAAAATACCCTGGATATGAAGGGTATTACAATTATTTTAATATGGGAGCGACAGGAATTGGCAATGATGTGATCACCAGCGGTTTGACAGAGGCCAAGAACGCTGGATGGAATACCCGCTACAAGGCTCTCAAAGGAGGCGCTGAGAAAGTATCCTCCAAATATATCAAGAGAGGACAGGATACGTTCTATCTGCAGAAATTTGATGTGGATGCTTCCTATGATGGACTTTACTGGCATCAGTATATGCAGAACCTGCAGGCAGCGGAAAGCGAAGGAAAGAGCGTTTACAGAAGCTATTCAGAAATGGGAGCCTTGAATAACAGTTTTGTGTTCAAAGTTCCAGTATTTAACAATATGCCCTCCAGCCCTGGAGAAAAGCCAAATGAAAATGGTACTTTAAGTAAACCGTCACTGAAAGCGGCAAGTATTGGAAGTACAGAAAATAAGCTGACCTGGAATGAGGTGGCAGGTTCTGTTGGATATCAAGTATACCGCGCCGAAGGAGAAAATGGAAAATACAGCAGGATAAAAACTTTAAACGGGCTGGGAGAGACTTCTTATGTAGATAAAAATGTAGTTCCAGGAAAAAGATATTTTTATAAAGTACGGGCCTTTTTGAAGCTGAAGGAGGGGAATCTCTATTCTGCTTATTCAGCAGAAAAATTTGTGGATGGCACAGTACCTGATATTTCCTGGAATAAACTTAGCGTGAAGAATTATAAAACGGTGGAGATGTCTTGGAAACAGGCTGCAGTAGATGGATATAAAATCTATCGTAAGACAGGTTCAGGAAGTTATAGCTGTATTAAGACCATTACCGGGAAATCTAATCTTACGTTCCAGGATACCACAGTGGTGCCAGGCAATACCTACACCTATCGGATTCGTGGATACCGGAGAGTAGATGGAAAAGACTATTATTCTTCCTACACAGGGACAAAATCTGCTCAGATTAAGATGACAAAACCTACGTTGACCAAAGGCGCTGTTTCCGGAGGAAGCAAGATCAAGTTAACCTGGAAGCGCGATTCCAAGGCCGACGGCTATGATATTGCCCGTGCCACTTCCAAAAAGGGCAAGTATACGGTAATAAAATCTGTTAGCGGGAATAAGACCGTATCCTGGTCCGACAATACAATTGTTTCAGGAAAGACTTACTATTATAAAGTGCGTTCTTATGTCAGAACCTCAGCAGGCACCAAGAGATCCAGCTATTCTGGAATCCTGGAAGTGAAGACAAAACTTGCCAAAGGAAAGATCACCTCCATCAGCGCTTCTTCCGGCAAGATTAAATTGAAATGGAAGAAGGAAAGCAAGGCGACTGGATATAAGATTTACCGTGCTACCTCCAAAAAAGGAAAATATAAAGAGGTTAAAAAAATCACAAAAAATTCTTCCTTGTCCTGGACGGATAAAAATGTAAAGGCCGGGAAAACTTACTATTATAAAATACGGTCTTATGCGGCTAATCGGGATAAGACAAGGTATTCTTCCTATTCTCCGGTAGTATCTGTAAAGGCAAAACTGGCAGGGACGAAACTGACCAAGGCCTCCAATGCAGGCTCAGGAAAAGTCACTTTAAAGTGGCAGGAACAGAAAGGGGCAGACGGATATAAGATTTACCGTAAAACTGGGAAAAATGGGAAATACAAGGAGATAAAGACCATTTCGAAATCAGAAAAAGTGAGTTTTACCAACAGTAAGTTGAAAAAGAATACGACTTATTACTATAAAATCAGAACTTACAAAAAAGAAAACGGAACCATAAAATATTCTGATTACTCAGCAGCAAAATCGGTACGAATAAAAAAATGATGAAACTTACACCATACAAAATAAAAAAAGGAATTCGATATTTAAAGCACTATGGACCTAAGGCTTTCTGGAACAGGCTCCGGGATAAAATGGAGCCTCAGGAAGTTCCTTATGGCCCCTGGTTTGAAAAGTACAGAGCCAAGGAAGAGGAATTGTCCCGACAAAGAAAACAGGGAAAGAAATTTGACCACCAGCCTTTGATCAGTCTGGTGGTTCCCTGTTATCAGACTCCGGAAAAATATCTGCTGGAAATGCTGGACTCAGTGCAAAACCAGTCCTATGAAAACTGGCAGCTCTGTCTGGCGGATGCAACTCCTTCCAGAGAAGTGGAGCAAGTGGTAAAAGATTACTGTGAAAAGTATCAGGAAGGCCGGATTCAGTACCAGCGTTTGGAAAAGAATCTGGGAATTTCTGAAAATACCAACGCAGGAATTGGGATGGCAAAAGGAGAATGGGTAGGACTGTTAGATCATGACGATCTGCTGGCCCCGGAGGCCCTGTATGAAGTGGCGTCGCTGATCAATCAGGAACCGCTCATTGAGGTGATCTATTCAGACGAAGACCAGGTAGAGGATACCAGACAGGGATTGGAACATAAAAATCCCCATTTTAAACCGGATTTCAGTCTGGATCTGCTGCGTTCTAATAATTATATTACTCATTTTTTCTGTGTGAAAAAAACGGTATTAGAGCAGGCAGGAGGACTTCGAAAGGAATTTGACGGCGCTCAAGATTATGACTTGATTCTCCGCTGTACGGAGATTGCAAAAAAAACAGGTCATATTTCTAAAATACTATACCACTGGCGGGTACACAGCCATTCCACAGCAGATAATCCTTTAAGCAAAACCTATGCTTACGAGGCAGGAAAAAAGGCGCTGGAAGAACATTTGAGAAGAACGGGGGTTCAGGGAAAAGTGAGTCAGCTTCCCCATTTTGGATTTTACCGGGTTGTTTATGATCTTCAAGGAGAGCCGCTGGTGTCTATTCTGATTCCCAATAAGGATCAGCCGGCAACTCTTCGCCGCTGTATAGATTCCATTCAAAGATCTACCTATCAGAATTATGAGATTATCATCATTGAAAATAATAGTACAGATCCGGAAATTTTTGCTTATTATCAGGAACTATTAAGTGAGCAGGAAGAAAGCTGTCACGATAGTTTGGAGAGAGAAGGCCAGAGGAGTCAGGGAAAAGGATTTTCTGGCGGTGAAGGAATTCTGCCGGAAGGTCAGAAAGTGAAGATTGTGGTGTGGGACAGTGGCTTTAACTACTCGGCCATCAATAATTTTGGGGCGTCCCATGCCCAGGGAGATGCTCTGGTATTGCTGAACAATGATGTGGAAATGATTACGCCAAATTGGATGGAAGAGATGCTGGGCAACTGCCAGAGGCAGGAAGTGGGGATTGTAGGCGCCCGCTTATATTACCCGGATAATACCATACAGCATGCAGGGATTGTAATAGGAATTGATGGGATTGCGGCAAATATGTTTCCTGGATTGAGACGGGGACAGGAAGGCTACTTTCACAAAGCGGCGCTGCAGCTAAATTACAGCGCAGTGACAGCTGCGTGTATGATGGTTTCTAAAGAAGTTTTTGAACAACTGCAGGGCCTGGAAGAAAAGCTGGCGGTGGCTTTTAACGACGTGGACTTTTGTCTGCGGGCCAGACAGGCAGGATATTTGGTGGTGTATGATCCTTTTGTGGAAGCATATCACTATGAATCTAAGTCACGGGGCAAAGAGGATACCAAAGAGAAGATTCAGCGTTTTGGGGAGGAGATTGAATTTATCCGAACTCGTTGGAAAGATATTCTGAGAGAAGGAGATCCTTATTATAATCTGAATTTTTCTTTAAAAAAATGCAATTATGCCTTAAAACCATAAAAGGGCAGGTTCGTTAGAACTTGCCCTTTTTTCAATTCAATGCTACAATAGAGTGAATTAGAGCAAAATAGAAAGTAGAATGTGAGAAGAGACGTATGATGAAAGTATTTATCTGTCCTGAATGCGGCAGTATCACAACGGTTTCGAGAAGGAAAGAGATTTTCTGCCATAAATGCGGAGGTGTGAAGATGGTGCCCTCCAAACTTTCTTTTTCTCAGTACAGTGAGATGGATGAACAGCAGAGAAAAGATTATTCGGAAAGCTGGATGTACATATGGAATCGTACCAAAAGTGAGAACAGTTAAGGCTGGATCATTGGAAAAGAATGATAATAATGGAGGAATCGCGCATACTGAATATAAGCGATGGAAGGAATCTAATCTTAAGAGTCCATGGCCCAAAAGGCGGACTGCACTCTTTTGACACCGGAATCGTATTAAGAAAAAATTAAGAGAAATTCTATTGTGTCTTTGTAAAAAAGTAGTGTATGATGATTCCGTAAATTTACCTTGAGGATAATGTCATGTATAAAAAACAAAAAAAGAGCTGGGTAAAGCACCTGGATTTTTTGATTCTGGATCTTATTTGTCTGGAAATTGCTTTTTATCTCTCCTGTTTAATACGATTGGGGAATATAAGAAAGCTGCCCTTGCTGATGGATTACTATAATCGACTGGCGGTTGTGCTGCTGCTGGTAAATATCTGTATCGTATTTTTCTTTGAAAGCTATACTGGAATTCTGAGAAGAAATAAAGTGCAGGAACTGAAGGCAGTTTTAATACACTGCAGTATTGTCTTTGCGGCAGTGACTGTCTATGTGTGGTCCACCAAGCAGTCGGAGATCTATTCCAGACAGGTTATTTTTGTATTTTGGGGAATTGCAATTGTAATTGAATATTTCTCTAGATGTCTGTGGAAAATTTATATCCGCCAGCGTATGATCCGGGGAAAGAAATTTTCACAGCTGATTGTAGTGACAGAGGAACGTTATGCCAGAGAATGCGTGTCAGATTTTCAATATGACAGATACAAAGAATTCGAAGTGATCGGCGTAGTGATTGTAGATGCAGACCGGATCGGAGAGGAGATCTGCGGCGTGCCTGTGGTGGCTTCAGCAGACAGTTTTTTGGAGTATGTGCGGATCAATGTGGTGGACGAGGTGTTTATCAATGGAAATACCAGGGAGAGCAGCGAGGCTTTGGCAAATGAGCTGCTGGAATTGGGACTGACCGTTCACTTTAATCTTGTGCGGGAATCCAGATTGATGCCCAATAAATTGGTGGAACGCTGCGGAAAATATCTGGTTTTGACCACTAGTATGAAAATTGCCACTACCAGGCAGGTGGTGGTGAAACGGTGTATGGATATTGCAGGCAGCTTGATTGGCCTGATGCTGACGGGGATTGCATTGCTGATCTTTGCTCCCTTGATCAAGATACAGTCTCCAGGGCCGGTGTTTTACGCTCAGACCAGAATTGGCAAAAATGGAAGACGTTTTAAATTTTATAAATTCCGCACGATGGTGGTGGGAGCCGATAAGATGAAAGAAGAGCTGATGAATCAGAACGAAATGGAAGGTCTGATGTTTAAGATGGAGGATGATCCAAGGATTTTCGGAGTAGGAAAATTTATGCGTAAATTCTCTATTGATGAGCTTCCTCAGTTTTGGAATGTGCTGAAGGGAGATATGAGTCTGGTGGGCACAAGACCTCCTACGGAAGATGAATTTGAGCAGTATGAACTTCATCACAAAGCGAGGCTTGGAATTCGTCCGGGGCTTACAGGAATGTGGCAGGTCAGCGGAAGAAGTGATATCAAGAATTTCGAAGAGATTGTTGCACTGGATACTCAATATATTTCCGAGTGGTCTCTGGGAATGGATCTTAGGATCATTGTCCGTACCATCGGGGTGGTGTTGACAGGAAAAGGATCATCATGATAGATATTTCAATTGTCATTGTGGCATATAACGATGAAGAAGATGTGAGAAATGCGGTAGATTCCATTTTGGAATGTACCGCTGTCTCTGTCTCTAAAAAATTATATATTGTAGATAACAGCAGCCAGAAGAATCACTTAAAGCTGCTGGAAGAAAAATATCCAGAAGTGGCCTATCGAAAACCAGGAGAGAATCTTGGATTTGGCGGTGGACATAATTATGTGCTGCCGGAATTAGATTCTCAGTTTCATGCCATTGTAAATCCAGATATTATATTAAAGGAAGACAGTCTTTCTATTTTGATGGAATTTATGGAACAAAGGAAGATTGGAATGGCGGTTCCAAGGCTGACGGATGAGAAAGGAAACCTCCAGGCTGTGTACCGCAGGGAACTGACGGTGGCAGATATGGGAATCCGCATGTTTCTGTCTTCACATTTTAAGAAGCGCCAAGCCAGACATACCATGCAGGAAATGGACTATAAGAAGCCCTTTGCGGTTCCTTTTGCCCAGGGCAGCTTTTTCGTGATACGGACAGAACTGTTTCGTCAGATGGGAGGATTTGATCCACGCTATTTTATGTACATGGAGGATGCGGATCTGTGCAGGCAGGTAAATGAGAGAAGCAGTCTTTGGTATTGTCCTGATACAGAGGTGATTCACAAATGGGAACGAGGTTCCCGCAGAGACCGAAAGCTGTTTAAGATACACATGATTTCTATGATACGGTATTTTCGAAAATGGGGGTGGAAACTGTGGTAAATGCCCTTACAATACATCCAAAAGATGATGAGAAGATCCATATTTCTGTGGCTATGGTGACCTTTAATGGAGAGAAATATATCCGGGAACAGATGGATTCTATTTTAAGCCAGCTTCAGGAGGGAGATGAGCTGGTGGTCTCAGATGATGGTTCCACAGATGGCACTTTGCAGATTCTTTGGGAATATCAGCAGAAGGATCCAAGGGTCCGCCCTATTCAAGGGCCAAAGCAGGGAATTAAAAAAAATGTGGAACATGTTTTAAAAAACACAAGGGGGAATTATATTTTTTTGGCAGATCAGGATGATATCTGGCTTCCGGGAAAAGTTGAGAAGGTCATGCAGGCATTTGCAGAACATCATGTTATGGTAGTGGTACATGACGCCAAGGTATTTGAAGGGGAAGATCCGGAACAGATCGTAATGGAGTCCTTTTTCGCCTTTCGAAATTCTGGACCCGGAGTAGTGAAAAATATGATGAAAAACAGTTATATCGGGTGCTGTATGGCCTTTCAGAGAAAATTGAAAGAGGTCATATTTCCAATTCCTGATAAGATTGAAATGCATGATCAATGGATTGGGATTCTGGGGGATTATACTGACGGGAAATCTTATTTTCTGCCGGAACCACTGCTTTTATATCGAAGACACGGTGAAAATAATTCCGGGATGAAACACTATGGAATTGGTAAAATGTTACGAAACCGAATGGTATTTTTCGGTTATTTTTTTAAAAAGTTGTTGCATATTTAACAGAAATGGCGGGGCTTTTTGGGAAAATTCAAGAAAAATGACGGTTGATAAATGAGAGGAAATATTATAAGATATGACACAGGATAAGGGATAAACAAAAAACGGGTGAAGGTATGGCAAAACAGAACAGCGCTCACGGGAAAAAGTCTGCGGGCAAAAAAGGACAAAAGAATAAGAGAAAAAAACGGAAATTGATCATAGTCGGGATTGAAATTTTAATATTATTGGGAATATTGGCCTGGATCTGGATTAATGGAAAAATGGATAAGTTGAATACGGATGTCTCATTTCATGAAAAAGATGTGAGAACAGAACTTCCAGAAGAGACCATAGATGTTTTAGGAGAATATACAACGATTGCTCTCTTTGGCTTGGATAACAGGGAAGAGAATTCTTATAACAGCGGAAACTCCGATGTGATTATGGTAGCCCGGATTGATAAAGAGACCAAGGAAGTGAGATTGGTGTCGGTATATCGGGATACTTTTTTAAAGATGGCTGATCTGGACAATCCTAACGCCTATAGCAAGGCCAATGCGGCATATGCAGTGGGCGGTCCTCAGCAGGCGGTACGTATGTTAAACACCAATCTGGATCTGGATATCAGAGAGTATGTTTCCTTTGACTTTTCCGCAGTGGCAGAAGCCGTGGATATCTTAGGCGGAGTAGAGATTGAGGTGACAGCAGAGGAAGCAGGACATTTGAATAATTACTGTGTGGAGACCTCAAGAGTGACAGGAAAAAGTTATACCCCGCTTCCGGGGGCAGGAACTTATAATCTGAATGGAGTTCAGGCAGTATCTTATGGAAGAATACGTTACACTTTGGGAGATGATTTTAAGAGAACAGAACGCCAGCGGCTGGTTGTGAATAAACTGGTGGAAAAGGCGTTGAAATCTGATATGGGAACGATCAATGAGCTGATTGATACGGTTTTTCCTCAGATTCAGACCAGTTTGTCCAAGACAGAGATCATCAATCTGGCGAAAGATGCATTTAATTATAAAATGGGAGAGAATGCAGGATTTCCTTTTGACAGAGAAAATGAGGAAGTGAGCATTTCTTATCAGAAAAGTAAGCAGGACTGTGTCATCCCAGCTGATTTATCGTCAAATGTGAAGAAACTTCATGATTTTTTATATGGAACCAACAGCTACCGAGTGACGGACAGTGTGGAGGGTATCAGCGCAGAGATTGAATACCGGACGGGAGTCAGCGCTAAAAGCGAATAGCAGGAGGAACTTATATGTGTGGAATTGTAGGATATATTGGAGAGTCCCAGGCAGCCCCTATTTTATTAGATGGTCTGTCGAAACTGGAATACAGAGGATATGATTCAGCAGGAATTGCTGTGTATGATGGAGAGAATATCAGAGTACAGAAGGCGGTGGGACGTCTGAAAGTGCTCAGTGAATTAACTCATGACGGCGCTACTATGCCTGGAATCTCTGGAATCGGTCATACCCGCTGGGCCACTCACGGAGCGCCCTCCAATGACAATGCCCATCCTCATTACAATCAGACAGAGACGATTGCAGTGGTCCATAATGGAATTATTGAGAATTATCTGAAACTGCGAAAACGGTTAGAACAGAAAGAGTACCAGTTCCTTTCAGAGACAGATACAGAAGTAGTTGCACATCTGCTGGATTACTACTACAAAGGAGATCCGGTGGAAACCATTACCAAGATTATGCACCGCGTGGAAGGTTCTTATGCTCTGGGAATTATTTTTAAAGATCATCCAGGGAAAGTCTATGCAGTGCGAAAAGACAGTCCTTTGATTGTAGGACATGGCAAAGACGGGAATCTGATCGCTTCCGATGTGCCTGCTGTGTTAAAGTATACCAGGGAAGTATATTTTATTCAGAATGAAGAAATTGCAGTGCTGACGAAAGAAAACATTGGTTTTTACAATGTGGACGGAGAAGAGATTCAGAAAGAATCCACCACCATAGATTGGGATATCAACGCGGCAGAAAAGGGCGGTTATGAACATTTTATGTTGAAAGAAATGTATGAACAGCCTCGGACAGTAAGAGATACCTTGAATCCCAGAATTAAAGATAATAAAATTGTGATTGAAGAATTAGGGATGAGCGATGAGGAGATTCAAGCCATCCGCAAGATTCATATTGTTGCCTGTGGTTCCGCTTATCACACAGGAGTCACTGCCAAATATATATTTGAAGGCATGGCGAGAATTCCAGTAGAAGTGGATCTGGCCTCTGAGTTCCGTTATCGAAACCCTATATTGGGAGAAGAGGAGCTGGTAATTATTATCAGTCAGTCTGGCGAGACGGCCGACTCTCTGGCGGCGCTGCGGGAAGCCAAGGCAAAGGGCGCAAAGACATTGGGAATCGTTAACGTGGTGGGAAGTTCGATTGCAAGGGAAGCTGACAAGGTAATGTATACTTGGGCGGGCCCGGAGATTGCAGTAGCTACCACCAAGGCCTACAGCGCCCAGTTGGTAGCAGAATACCTTCTTGCTGTGAAATTTGCACAGGTACGAGGGAAGATTACTGAGGAAGAAGTGGGAGGTTTCCTGAAAGATCTTCAGAAACTGCCGGAACAAATTGAGATGCTTCTGGGCAATCAGGAAAAGATCCAGCATTTTGCCAACCGCTATATTGCGGCGAAAGATGTATTCTTTGTGGGAAGAGGAATTGACTATGCAATTTCTATGGAAGGCTCCCTGAAATTGAAGGAAATTTCCTATATCCACTCAGAAGCTTATGCAGCGGGAGAATTGAAGCATGGAACGATTTCTCTGATTGAAGAGGGAACGCTGGTAGCGGCAGTTGTAACACAGGAAGAGCTGTATAAGAAAACCATCAGCAATATTGTGGAGCTTCGCAGCAGAGGCGCCTTTGTGCTGGCTGTGACCAATGCAGGCAATCAGGAGATTGAGAAAGCGGCGGATTACGTGCTCTACATTCCTCAGACAAATAAATATTTTACCAATTCCCTGGCAATCATTCCACTGCAATTATTCAGCTACTATGTGTCTGTAGGCAAGGGATGTGACGTGGATAAGCCGAGAAATCTGGCAAAATCAGTAACAGTGGAGTGATAAAATGAAAAAAGTGTGGAGACAATTTTGCAGATTCAGCGCAGTGGGCATTGTGTCGTTTCTGATAGACTGCGGTTTGCTGTTTGCATTGATCGAGTCATTTGAAATGCATTATCTCTGGTCGTCAATGCTGTCTTTTTCAGCGGCGACGCTGTTCAATTATGTGTACAGTATGAGATATGTGTTTGAATGCGGCAGTGAGAAAAGTAGGACAGGACAGTTTAGTGTTTTTCTCTTGTTAAGTATCTGCGGATTGTTATTAAATTCCATATTTATGAAAATTTTTGTAGAACATATGGAATTATATTATATGTTTGCTAAGATATGCGCAACGTTTTTGGTATCTTTGTGGAACTTTGGTTCCAGAAAAATGTTTCTGGAAGAAAATACACGTGAAAAGATTTTACGGAGAAGAAAGGAACTGCTTCAGCGATTATGAAGCAGTTCCTTTCTTTTTGTGGGCTCAGTCTCAAAAGACAGGAGAAAAATTCTACTGATCACCTATTTTTAAAATAGTTGTCACAATTTAGTCACAAATCTTACGTAAACTGCTTATATAGAAACAACAGGGAAAGAAAAGAGAAAGGAGAAATTGTTATGGAAAATAGAGAAAATAACAATTCTGATTCTTTGTACTCATATAGTTATCTCAATCAGGAGAATCAGGAACGCAATCCCAATTATTATGAGAAGAAAGAAGATGAAAGCGTCCAGCGTATTTCCAGACAGGAAGAGAATCAGGAGAATAACGGAGGGCTGGAAGGAAGGGAAGCTCAGCCTCAAAGCTGTCCTAGAAATGATCAGCAGTTCTATCATACCAGCCAGCCGGGGGAAAATGGCCAGCCTTACAATGCAGGATCGGAAGCAGAGAAGAAAAGTAAAAAGGCGGAAAGGAAAAATAAGAAGCCCAGAGAGAAGAAGCCTCACGGGTTTGGAATGGCTATAGCAAAATGCGCGGCTCTTGCCCTTGTATTCGGATTAGTGTCAGGAACTGTGTTTTATGGCACAGGAATTGGATTTGAATATACCAGAGGTTCTTCGGACACAGTTCCATTGAAGACTACTTCCGGAGGGGAGAGCAAAATGGACGGAACCACTTCCAACAGCAGTAATTTATCGACTACAAACGTCAGTGCAGGCACAACAGTAAATGATGTGTCAGATATTGTGGATCATACTATGCCTTCCATTGTAGCCATTACCAATATGGGACAGGAACCAGTAGGAAGAGATTTCTTTGGACGCACTTACGTACAGGATACGGAGAGCGCAGGAAGCGGAATTATTATTGGACAGACAGAAGAAGAGATCTACATTGTAACGAATAACCATGTGGTAGCCAATTCTAATCAGCTCACTGTAAACTTTGTGGACGATCAAGCGGTAACGGCAGACATTAAAGGGACAGATGCCAGTACCGATCTGGCAGTGATATCGGTAGCAGTGAAAGATATTCCGGCTGAAACGATGGAAAAGATAAAAGTGGCAACATTGGGAAATTCAGAGGACATCAGAGTGGGACAGGGTTCTGTGGCAATTGGAAATGCACTGGGATATGGGCAGTCTGTAACCACAGGAGTAATCAGCGCGGTAGATCGGGAAGTAAGTGTGGAAGATGAGAATACAGGAGAATATATTACCAATAATCTGATCCAGACCAGCGCAGCCATCAATCCTGGAAACAGCGGCGGAGCCTTACTGAATATGAAAGGGGAAGTAATCGGAATTAATTCCATTAAGTATAATGATACACGGGTGGAAGGCATGGGATTTGCAATTCCGATTTCTGCAGCAGAACCTATCATCAATAATCTGATCACAAGAGAAGTTGTGGACGAAGCGGAGACAGCATATCTGGGCGTGTCCGGACAGGATGTGACAGAAGAGATGGCGAGAAGTTTTGGAATACCGGAGGGATTATACATTACATCTGTGCAGGAGAACAGCGCAGCGGCTCAGGCAGGAATTAAGAAAGGGGACGTTATCACTAAGTTTGACGGAAGAGATGTGAGATCTATGGATAATCTTATGGAGATTATACAGTATTATAAAGCAGGAACAGAGGTAGAAGTCACGATCCAGACAAATCAGAATGGAGAATGGCAGGAGCAGAAACTTCCCGTCAAGTTAGGAAAAAAGAATGATTAATACTTTACTCTTTTAAAATAACAAAAAGTATGTTAGGATAAAAAGAGACCAAGATGCCAATCCGGAGTAAGTCTGGATTGGCGTTCTGACTTACGGAGGTATGTTATGAGAAAGAAAAAGATCGTGATTGCACTGGGACATGATGCTTTGGGTACCACTCTGCCAGAGCAGAAAAGTGCCACGGAAAAAGCTGCCAGAGCTGTGGTAGATTTTATCAAAGATGATTATCAAGTGGCGATTTCCCATAGTAATGGACCGCAAGTTGGAATGATTCATACAGCAATGGCGGAATTCTGCAGAATCTATCCGGAATATACAGCAACTCCTATGTCAGTGTGCTCCGCTATGAGTCAGGGATATATTGGATATGACCTGCAGAATGCGATCCGTACAGAACTTTTAGACCGCGGAATTTACAAGACGGTTTCTACGATTTTAACCCAAGTGTGCGTGGATACTTATGATGATGCCTTCTATCGTCCATCAAAAGAGATTGGACGCATTATGACAGAGGAGGAAGCCGAGATAGAAGAAAAGAAGGGAAATCATGTGATAAAAACGGAATCTGGATACCGCAGGATTGTGGCGGCGCCAAAGCCGATGGATATTGTGGAGATTGATGCGGTCCGGGCATTGCTGGATGCAGATCAGGTGGTGATTGCCTGTGGCGGCGGCGGGATTCCGGTACTGCCTCAAGGCCATAAATTAAAGGGAGCCAGCGCAGTGATTGAGAAAGATACCGCGGCAGGAAAATTGGCAGATTTGGTAGATGCGGAGCGGCTGGTGATTTTAACAGGGGTGGAAAGAGTGTGCCTGAATTTTGGCAGAGAGAATGAGGAGCCCATAGATGAGATGACCGTTGCTCAGGCAGAGGAATATATAGAAGAGGGGCAATTTGAAGAAGGAACGATGCTTCCGAAGATTCAGGCCGCTGTTGATTTTATCGGTAATTCTGCAGTGCGCAGTGTGCTGATTACGAAACTGGCGGCTTCTGAGGAGAAAAAGGGACTAGTTACAGGGACTGTCATACACAAATAGAATTGCAGGAAACAGAAACTGTTAGTCTATGACAGCAAAGTGAACGTATTTCAGAAGATGAGAGAAACCGTAGAAAGATACGGTTTCTTTTTGGATCGTATCAGCGAGAAAGGAAGAGAAAATGAAAAAACAGAGAAAAACAAAAATAATTTGTACCTTAGGACCAGCCACAGAAAAAGATGATGTGCTGAGACAATTGATGATCGAGGGAATGAACGTTGCCCGCTTTAATTTTTCCCATGGAAGTCATAAGGAGCAGGGAGCACGTCTGAAACAAGTTCAGAAACTGCGGGAAGAACTAGATCTTCCCATTGCCACCCTCTTAGATACCAAAGGCCCGGAGATCCGCCTGAGGGAGATCAAAGATGGAAAAGCTCAGCTTACAGCCGGCCAGGAATTTGTGTTGACAACGGAAGAGATTCTGGGGGATGAGAATCGGGTGTCTATCACGTACAAAGATCTGGTTCACGATGTGGCAAAGGGCTGCCGGATTTTGATAGACGACGGTTTGATTGAACTGGGAGTAGACGAGGTGACAGACACGGAGATTGTCTGTCATGTGGTAAATGGCGGTATGATCTCTAATAAAAAGGGCGTCAATGTTCCCAATGTGGAATTGTCCATGCCCTATATCAGTGAGAAAGATTATGAAGATATTGTGTTCGGAATTGAAAATGATTTTGATTTTGTGGCGGCTTCTTTTGTGCGTACCGCAGAAGATGTTCTGCAGATTCGTAAGATTTTTGAGGAAAAGAATTGCAGAAATATCAATATTATTTCCAAAATTGAAAATATGCAGGGAGTGGAAAATATTGACGAGATTATCCGGGTATCAGATGGTATTATGGTGGCCAGAGGAGATATGGGCGTAGAGATCCCGCTGGAAGATGTACCGGTGATTCAGAAAATGATCATCAAAAAAGTGATTGATGCAGGAAAACAGGTCATCACAGCTACTCAGATGTTAGATTCCATGATGAAGAATCCAAGGCCCACCCGTGCGGAGGCCACCGATGTGGCAAATGCTATCTATGATGGAACCAGCGCCATTATGCTGTCTGGGGAGACAGCAGCGGGACTTTATCCGGTGGAAGCAGTAAAAACCATGGTAAAAATTGCCATCCGTACGGAACAGGACATCAACTATGTGGCAAGATTTAAGTCCAGACAGAATATGAGCAATCCAGATATTACCAATGCCATCTCTCACGCTACCTGTACCACTGCAAATGATCTGAAGGCGGCGGCCATCATTACCGTCACCCAGTCTGGAAGAACTGCCCGTATGATCTCAAAGTACAGGCCGGATTGTCCCATTATCGGCGGAAGTATGTATCCGAAAGTGTGCCGTCAGCTGAATCTTTCCTGGGGCGTGACGCCTTTGCAGATAGAACAGAAAGAGGATGCGGACGAGCTCTTTGATCATGCTGTGGACGCAGCCCAGAAAGCAGGCCTGGTGTCTATGGGGGACATTACGGTGATTACCGGAGGAATACCTTTAGGGGTTCCGGGAACCACCAATATTTTAAAAGTTCATGTGGCCGGCCATATTTTAGTTTCTGGAAAGGGAATCAATGACAAAACCGTATCAGCAAGCCTTTGTGTCTGCAGAGATATCCGTGAGTTCCAGAAAGATTTTAAAGCAGGGGATATTATTGTGGCTAAAGAAACCAGCAATGAGATGATGGAACAGATTCGTGAGGCCTCCGGTTTGATCGTAGAAGAAGGGGGAACAGATTCCCATGCAGTGATCGTAGGGTTAAGTCTGGATATTCCTGTGATCATCTGGGCAGAACATGCCACTACAATCCTGAAAACAGGAGCCTATGTTACCTTGAATGCAAAGGAAGGAATCGTTAGCTGCAATCAGTAAATCCTTTTTCAGGGAAAATGTTTTGCAAGTCCACAGGAGGAGAAAGGATGAAAAGAGATAGAAGATGGATGGCAGTTTTGCTGATGCTGATTGTGGTATGCAGCGGCTGCGGAAATCTGAACCAGAAACAAAATAAAATCCAGAGTTCACAGGAAGAGATCGCTTCAAAAAATGAGCAGGAATCTGAAGAGGAAGAGAATGAAGAAAGTGCCAGGGAAGATTCTGAAGGCGAAAAGGATTCTGAGGAAGAAAAAGAAAATCAGGAAGACACAGGAAAAAAAGAAGCGAATGTAGAGCAAAAAGAGAAGAAGCCAGCCCTAAATGCAGATACGGTTGTGTATGCCAGGGAGGATGTGGTGACGACCTCATCTGTCAATGTGAGAACAGCGCCTTCCACTGACAGCGAAGTGTATCAGACTGCAGCCCGCAGAAGTGAATTGGTCCGAACCGCTAATGATGGGACATGGAGCGCAGTGGAGATTGAGGGAAAAGAATATTATGTGGCTTCTGAATTTTTGAAATTGAAGTCTGAGATGACGGACAATGGATATCTGGTGGTGATTGATGCAGGACACCAGGGAAAAGGAAACAGTGAGCAGGAGCCTATTGGCCCAGGGGCTTCTGAGACCAAGGCAAAGGTGGCCAGCGGAACTACAGGCTGTTCCAGCGGACTGAAAGAATATGAGCTGACGTTGATGGTATCCTTGAAATTGCAGGAAGAATTAGAAGCAAGAGGGTATCAGGTAATGATGGTCCGCACCAGCCATGATGTAAATATCAGCAACAGCGAGCGGGCGGCGGTGGCCAACAATGCAGGAGCCGACGCTTTTATCCGGGTCCATGCCAATGGCTCTGAGGACAGCAGTGAAAATGGGATTCTGACCATTTGTCCCACCTCGGCAAACCCCTATATGGGAAATCTTTACAGCCAATGCAGGAACTTGTCAGAATGCGTACTGGACGGGGCGGTTAACGCCACCGGAGCCAACAAGAAATACATCTGGGAGACAGACACCATGAGCGGAATTAATTGGTGTACCGTTCCGGTGACCATTGTGGAGATGGGATTTATGACCAACCCGGCAGAGGATCAGAACATGGCTTCAGACAGCTATCAGCAGAAATTAGCGGTGGGAATTGCCGATGGAGTGGACGCCTACTTTGAGAATTGAATTTGGAAGGGCAGTTGGAGAATGGGACGAAACATAAAGCGTCAGAGAGAATATTTTCTCTCATGAGCCAGCAGCCATTCTTTGATATGCAGTCCCCCTCCGTATCCCACTAGAGAACCATTGCTTCCGATCACCCGGTGGCAGGGAATGATAATCATGATGGTGTTTTTGTTGTTGGCCATTCCCACAGCCCGGCAGCCCTTTGGATTCTCAATCTGAACAGCGATGTCCTTATAACTGCGTGTTTCCCCATAGGGAATGGTGCAGAGAGCCTTCCAGACTTTTTTCTGGAAAGGCGTCCCTGAGGGATTGAGAGGCAGATCAAATTCCCGCCGGTTACCTTGAAAATATTCCGTCAATTGTGCTTTTGCGGAAAGAATCACAGGAGTGCATTGCTCTATGGCAGAGGTTTTCAAAAAATCCTCTGGAAGTGATTCTTTGGCCGGAAGAGATAAGTGAGTGATGGCATTGTTTTCTTCTATCAGAAGCATTTCTCCCAAAGGGGTGGAAATATGATCAAAGTATTTCATGGGGCAGTGTCCTTTCGTAATTGACTTTTATAAATAATTGTGGAACTGCTAAATTATTGGAATTTTATGTACAATTTTTACACGCTTTCCTGAATATTTTACTTCCCACGAAAAGCACAAAATGCTGGACGCACCAAACATTCCAATGAGCCTCTTAAAACAAAAACCATGTTCAGTAAAAACTTCCATGGTTTTTAAGTCTCATTTTCATGGTGCTAAAATGCATTTTTTAGCTTTTGTAGGAGTAAAATATTTACTTTAAGTTTTCTAAATTGTACATGAAATTACTACAATTACTGGGTTCCATAATTCTCTATTGATTTTCTATATATTATAACACAATTGTTTTTTATCGTATAGGGAACGAAGTTTCCTATACGATAAAAACCCTCAGGGGATCGCACTGCGGCGGAAAGGAAGTGAACCGCGAGAGCGGCCCGCCGCAGGCGGAGAATCCTGCGGAGCAGGATTCTTTTTGTCTTATAGGAAAGACCTTGTCCCGCTAAAGCGTGAAAGTATATTCCTATAAGATAAAAATAATATGCGCACTCGCACAAGAGGTAAAATATTGCTTCGCAATTGTGCTCGGCGCAGCAAACCGTCCAGGTCCCTCAAAATTGAGGGATTCAGGGAGTTGAAGCGGACCTGTCCGCTTTGTTCGAGACAAAAGAAGATGAAAAGGAGAAACAGAGGTGGAACATAGAGAGAGGTCCACAGGGATCAACGGTGAGATCCGAGAGCAATTAGAACAGCTTCGGGAGCCGGAATTTCAAGCCTTTACGGCAAAACTGCTGCCAGGGGTGGAGCCTATCTTAGGGGTGCGGATACCGGCTTTGCGGAAATTAGCTAAGGAACTGGCAAAGGGAGACTGGAGAACTTATCTGGATGGAGCTTTGGACGGCAGCTATGAGGAGATCATTCTGCAGGGCATGACTTTAGGATATGCCAAAGGAAATCTCCAGGAGAAAAAGGAATATCTGGAAAAATTTATTCCCAAGATTGACAACTGGTCTGTCTGCGACAGCGTATGTTCTACCATAAAACTGGCAAAAACCCAGCCGGAAGAGATGTGGGAATTTTTAAAGACTTATCAGAACAGTTCCAGGGAATTCGAGATCCGTTTTGCATTGGTACAGTTTTTGAATTATTATATCAATGAGAGGTATCTGATGCAGGTGCTGGAAGCAGTGCAGCAGGTAAGGCAGGAGGATTATTATGTGAATATGGCTCAGGCCTGGGCGGTGTCCATCTGTTACCGGGAATTTCCCAAAGAGACGCTGCCTTTTTTAAAAGAAAATACACTAAATGATTTTACCCATAACAAGGCGATTCAAAAAATCACAGAATCCTTGAAAGTTTCTGCAGAGGAAAAAGAGTATGTGCGTACCTTAAAACGAGGCTGAACGATGACTTGTTTTAAAAAGGGAAAGATAGAATCCATTGACGATATGGCTGGAAAACCTTATAATAAAACAGAAATAAGGAAAATGAAAGAGAAAGAGGTGACACGATGGTAGAATTAGATCAGTTCAAAACTACTTTGAACACATACAAAGAACCGTTAGTGGAAGTGAGGGATTCACTTTAACTTAGCAAATAAAGAAAAGAAGATCCAGGAATTGGAACGAGAGATGGAAGCGCCGGATTTTTGGGATAATGCAGAGCTTTCCCAGGAAAAGATGAAGGAATTGAAAAGCCTGAAAGACGATGTGGAGACTTATGCTCAGCTTTCCGGGCAGTACGAGGATATCGAGACCCTTTTGGAAATGGGGTATGAGGAAAACGACGCCTCCCTGATTCCAGAGATTGAGGAAGCGCTGCAGGAATTTATCAATACCTTTGAGGGGATTCGGATCAAGACTCTTTTATCCGGGGAATACGATACGGAGAATGCAATCGTTTCCCTTCATGCAGGGGCCGGAGGAACAGAATCCTGCGACTGGAATTCTATGCTGTACCGCATGTACAAGCGATGGGCGGAAGACAAAGGATTTGACGTGGAAGTGCTGGATTCTCTGGACGGAGAAGAAGCAGGGATTAAGTCCATTACTTTTGAGGTGAAGGGAGAAAATGCCTATGGCTATCTGAAATCAGAAAAAGGCGTGCACCGTCTGGTGCGGATCTCACCCTTTAATGCGGCAGGGAAACGACAGACTTCTTTTGCCTCCTGTGATGTGATGCCGGATATTGAGAAAGATCTGGACATTGAAGTAAAAGACGAGGAGTTAAGAATTGATACTTACCGTTCCAGCGGAGCGGGCGGACAGCATATCAACAAGACGTCTTCTGCTATCCGCATCACCCATCTTCCCACAGGAATTGTGGTGCAGTGTCAGAATGAACGGTCTCAGCACATGAATAAGGATAAGGCCATGCAGATGTTAAAAGCGAAGCTGTATCTGCTGAAACAGGAAGAAAATGAGAAAAAAGCCGCAGATATCCGGGGAGAGGTCACAGAGATTGGCTGGGGGAATCAGATCCGTTCTTATGTGATGCAGCCCTATACCATGGTAAAAGATCACCGTACCAATGCAGAAACTGGAAATGTGGACAGCGTTATGGACGGAAAACTAGATCTGTTTATCAATGCCTATTTGAAATGGAAGAGCCTGGAGGGAACACAAAAGTGAAAGTAAGCGTAGGACTGATAGCGGCAGCTGCAGTGTTTGTGCTGGTGATAGCTGTCATTTTCTATCTTGTGTATAAGATACGCCGGATTTCCATGGATTTTTTTGGAACGAAATCATTGACTGAGGGGTGGAAGCGGCAGGCCCAGGAACTTGCCGCCACTCCTAAATCTGTTGCAGGAATGACAAGATTGCTGGCGCCTCAGATTCAGCGGGATTTTCCGGAATTTAACTGGAGAGAATTTCAGAATAAAGCGGAAAACAGGATGAAAGGATTTTTGACTGCCCTGGACAGAGAAGATATTTCTTATCTGAAAGAGGGATCAGAAGAACTGCAAAGACAGCTGGAACTGCAGATTTCCAGGAATCAGGCTCAAAAAATCCGAGAGCATTATAAGGATATTCAAATCTACAATACAGAGATCACAAAATATGAGAAAGACCGTGGAACGTGTGTGATAACTCTCCAGAGTGCAGTGGGACATCTTCACTATAAGACCAGAGAAGGAGAGGTAATAGAGGGAGACGACAAGCTTTTAGAACAGACACGATATAATATGGAAATTCTTTATGTACAAGATGAGGAACTGGCCAATTCGGATCATGGAGTGGGAATTACCTGTCCCCATTGCGGCGCCCCGGTTACCGGGCTGGGTGTAAAGCAGTGTGAGTACTGCGGCGGCGTGGTTACGCCAGTGAACCGGCAGGTCTGGTCCTTCCACAAATTTTATGAAGTAGATTATCACAGTGTTTCATAAACGCTGAATCAGAAAATAAAAATATAAATGTAAGTGAAAATATAAATGTAAGTGAAAACATAAATGTAAATATAAACAGAATGAAAATCTGTACAGGGAGGTAGCAATGGGAATTATAAAGGCAGCAGCTCAGGCAATATCCGGCGGACTGGCAGACCAATGGCTGGAAGTGTATGAACCAGATAATATGGGAGACAGAACTGTATTTACTCAGGGAGTGAAAATACGGAAGGGACAGAACGTAAAGGGAACCAGCGACACGGTGAGCAATGGTTCTGTCATTCATGTGTATGACAATCAGTTTATGATGTTGGTAGATGGAGGGAAGATTGTAGATTATACGGCAGAGCCGGGATATTATAAGGTAGATAATTCTGCGCTGCCTTCGCTATTTAACGGAGAGCTAAAGGATACTATTTCAGAATCTTTTAACCGGATTAAATTCGGCGGTCAGACTCCCGTGATGCAGAAAGTATTTTATATTAATCTGCAGGAGATCAAAGGGATCAAATTCGGCACCAGAAATCCCATCAATTATTTTGATAATTTTTACAATGCAGAATTGTTTCTGCGGGCTCATGGAACTTATTCTATCAAAATCACAGATCCCATTCGTTTTTATGGAGAAGCCATTCCAAGGAATGCAGACCAAGTGGAGATCGAAGATATCAATGAGCAATATTTGGCGGAGTTTTTAGAAGCGCTCCAGTCTGCAGTGAATCAGATGTCAGCAGACGGTATCCGTATTTCTCATGTGACATCTAAGAGCAGGGAATTGGGAAAATATATGGCGGATACGCTGGATGCAGACTGGAATCAAATGCGCGGCATGGAGATTCAGGCAGTTGGTATTGCCAGCGTTTCCTATGATGAAAAGTCCACAGAACTGATCAATATGCGCAACGAGGGAGCTATGCTTGGAGATCCTTCTATACGGGAAGGATACATGCAGGGACATGTGGCAAGAGGACTGGAAGCGGCAGGTTCCAATGCCAATGGCGCTATGGCGGGATTTATGGGCATGGGTATGGGCATGCAGGCCGGCGGAAGCGTGATGGGGGCAGCCTCTGCGGCGAATATGCAGCAAATGCAGATGCAGCAGAACCAGCAGTTCCAGGGACAGGGCGTATCTCCGGCAGTAAGCCAGCAAGGAAGACAGCCTCAGGGGAAACCTCAGACAAAGGGATGGACATGCAGCTGCGGAGCAGAAAATACGGGAAAATTCTGTTCCGAATGCGGAAAGCCCCAGCCACAGGTTTCCGGCCCATGGACTTGCAGCTGCGGAGCAGTCAACAGTGGGAAATTCTGCTCTGAGTGCGGCAGTCCCAGACCAGAACCATCTGGTGAATGGACTTGCAGCTGTGGAGCAGTCAACAGCGGAAAGTTCTGTTCTGAATGCGGAGGTCCTAGAAAGTAACATAGCAGATAAGGAGAATACAGATGGCAGTTATCAGTTATAAATGTCCCAATTGTGATGGCGAGCTGGTATTCAATCCGGGAACGCAGAAGTACAGGTGTGAATACTGTGCTTCTGCGTTTTCACAGGAAGAATTACAGCAGATGGAGCCGGCAGTGGGCGGGGAGACAGATCCATTGGCGGAAAGCAGGAGGCAGAATAACTCTTCCACCCAAGAAGGAGAAAGAAATCAGGAAGAGACAGGAAGATCTTCCAGGGAAGGGGAGGTGGGAAACAGTTACAGCTGTCCCAGCTGCGGCGCTCAGATTGTGACGGACGATACCACAGCGGCGTCTTTTTGTTATTATTGTCACAATCCGGTGGTATTGTCGGGACGGGTGTCAGGGGAATTTCTGCCCCACAAGATTATTCCGTTTTCTATTGATAAAAATCAGGCGACAGAGAGATTTCTGAAATATGTACATAGTAAAAAATTTGTTCCTAGAGCCTTTTTTCACAGACGGCAGATTGAAAAGATTTCCGGAGTCTATTTTCCCTATTGGATGGTGGACGTAGACCTGGCAGGGTCTTTGCAGGCCGAGGCAAAAAATGTGAGGGTATGGCGCAGAGGCGACACAGAATACACTGAGACAAAGGTGTACCGCGTAGAGCGGGAAGGGAATATTCATGTGGAAGATTTGGCCAGGAACGCTCTGAAAAAAGCCAATCATGAACTTTCCAGCGGAATTCTGCCTTATGATATGAGCAAAGTACAAGATTTTCATATGGGATATCTGTCAGGATTTTTGGCAGAGAGAAGAGATATTGAGCGGGAAGAACTGGAACGGGAAGTCCAGGCAGAGGCCGCGGAGTATGGGGAGAAGATCCTGAAGAAATCTGTTCAGGGCTATTCCCATGTATCGGTAAGAAACTGCAGCATCCGCTGTCAGAGAGAGAACTGGGATTATATGATGCTTCCTGTGTGGACGGTGACTTACAAAGGAAAAGATGGGAAAATGTATTACTATTCCATGAATGGACAGACAGGCAGCGTCTATGGAGAGCTTCCGATTGATTATAAAAAAGTATGGATGTTTGGCGGAATAGTTTCTGTTCTTGTGTTTATCCTGGGACTGATCGGAGGGTTCTTATTATGAGAATGAAAACAAAAATAGAAATAAAAAAAGAGATTCGTCAGATTCTTTGTATGCTGCTGTTGTGTTTTTTCCTGTTTCCCATAGGAGTAAAGGCGCAGGAAGCGGAGCAGCAGCTTACGGATCAGGCAGGACTGCTTACGGATCAGGAATCAGAAGAGATCAGACAGCAGATCGAAGAATTAGAACAGGCTTCGGGATGGGACGTTATGGCGCTGACTTCCAATGACGCGGAAGGAATGGATGGGACTGCCTATGCAGAAACTTGGTTTGATCAACATACCACAAAGGACGATGGCGTCATCTGTGTGATTGATATGGATAACCGGGAGATTACGGTTCGGGCATTTGGGGACTGCAGATTTTATATTACCGACAACAGAACGGAACGCATTCTAGATGCAGGGTATGAGGCCATTCAGGAAGAACGATATGGGGATACGCTGAAGGCCATGCTGAGGGAAGTAAAGACTGCATATGAAAGAGAAGAGCCAGGCAAAAACCATCTGTATGATGAGGACGCAGAAGAGATTACGACCTATCAACAAGAAAAACAGAGGGGAATTACCAGGCTGGAGTTCTTGATTGCCGCTGCAGCGGCAGTTGCGGCCGGCGGCATTACTGTGGGCGGAATCATTGGAAAGTACCGTTTGAAATTCGGCGGATATAAGTATCCGATAGAGAAGAACAGCAGCCTGAATCTGAGAAATCAGAAGGACCATCTGGTCAATGAGTTTGTCACCCATAGACATATTGAGAGAGAAAGTTCCAGCGGCAGCAAAAGCGGCGGCAGCAGAAGTACGGTTCACAAAGGAGCTGGAGGACGCAGTTCCAGCGGCGGCAGCAGAAAATTTTAAAAACAGGTTGCATTCAAAAAATAAATGTGCTAATATCTTTCAGGTAAGAACAGATGTATTCCATAGAAAAACAGACAGGTGGTATTTCACAGACCGGAGGAGGATATGGAAGAGAAGACGAAGTATTTTGTATTGAAGAAGAAAGCCGTTCCAGAAGTGCTGTTAAAGGTAGTGGAAGCTAAGAAACTTTTGGAGTCGGAGCGGGCGGAGTCAGTACAGGAAGCTACAGATATGGTAGGAATCAGCCGAAGTTCCTTTTACAAATATAAGGACGATATCTTTCCGTTTCATGACAACGCTAAGGGAAAGACTATCACAATGGTGATCCAGATGGATGATGAGCCGGGACTTTTGTCTCTGGTTTTAGGAATT
Source organism: Lachnospiraceae bacterium (assembly GCA_022792535.1). Classification (GTDB taxonomy): domain Bacteria; phylum Bacillota; class Clostridia; order Lachnospirales; family Lachnospiraceae; genus Petralouisia. The sequence continues at coordinate 26,449 of JAAWBG010000036.1, read as the reverse complement.
GTGGCAGATTTTCATGCCAATATTCTTACCATTCATCAGAGTATTCCGGTCAATGGAATTGCATCTTTGACTTTAAGCGTAGATGTTCTTCCAGATACCAAAAATGTATCCCAGATGATTGAAAACATTGAACAGCAGGAAGGGGTTCACTATTTAAAAATATTAGCCAGAGAGTGACAGAACGGAGGACAATATGATAAAGATTGCAATATTAGGATATGGAACCATAGGCTCCGGCGTGGTGGAAGTGCTGAATACCAATCGGGAAAGCATCGCCAAACGGGCAGGAGATGAGATTGAGGTAAAATACATTTTAGATCTGAGAGATTTTCCAGGGGATCCCATGGAGAAAAAAATTGTTCATGATTACGATATAATTGCCAAAGACCCAGAGATTCAAGTGGTAGTGGAAGCTATGGGTGGAGTGGAACCGGCCTATACCTTTGTAAAACAGGCCCTGCTGGCAGGAAAGAGCGTTACCACATCTAATAAAGCATTGGTTGCCAAACATGGGGCGGAATTGATTGCCATTGCCAGAGAACAGAGCATAAACTTTTTATTCGAGGCCAGCGTAGGCGGGGGAATTCCTATTATCCGACCGCTGAATTCTTCTCTTACCGCCGACGAGATTGAGGAGATCACTGGTATCTTAAACGGTACTACCAATTATATGCTGAGTAAAATGACATTTGAAGGACTGGAATTTGACGATGTATTGAAAGACGCCCAGTCCAGAGGATATGCAGAGGCAGATCCCACTGCAGATATCGAAGGACATGACGCCTGCCGGAAAATTGCCATTCTCACCTCTCTGGTATGCGGGCAGCAGGTGGATTTTGAAGAGATTTATACAGAAGGAATTACAAAAATCACTGCCGCAGACATCCGGTACGCCAAGGCAATGGGACGGGTGATCAAACTTCTGGCCACCAGCAGGAAAACAGAAGAAGGATACTGCGCTATGGTAGCGCCCTTTCTGCTGTCCCAGCAGCATCCCCTGTACAGTGTCAATGATGTGTTTAATGCGATTTTTGTCCATGGAAATGTGTTAGGGGACGCTATGTTTTATGGAAGCGGAGCTGGAAAACTTCCTACTGCCAGTGCGGTGGCAGCAGACCTGGTAGAGATTGCGAAACATCTTCACAAAAACATTCTGATCTCCTGGAGCTCTGGAAAAATGGATCTTGCGGATTATAAAAAGGCCCAGAGCAGATTTTTTGTTCGGACCAGTCAGGGAAAAGAGGAAGTTACGAAAGTGTTTGGAACAGTAGAGTTTATAGAGCCGGAAGGCGTAACAGGAGAGACAGGGTTTATAACGGAAGTTATGACAGAAAAAGACTATGAGCAGAAAGCCGCTGAATTGAAGAACATTTTGCAGAGAATCCGCGTAGTGTAAGATAGAGAAACTTTGGAAGAAAAGCCGGGCGGTGCAGGAGACTGCGAGAGAACCTGTGTGATATAAGCAGAAAGGACGAATATGAAATATGTGATTGTGTTAGGGGATGGGATGGCAGATCGCCCCTTATCGGAATTACAGGGAATGACCCCTTTAGAATATGCCAAAACACCTAATATGGACCAGCTTGCGGCAGCCGGAGAGATCGGAACAGTCCATACCATACCGGAAGGTATGGCGCCGGGAAGCGATACGGCCAATCTGTCGGTTCTGGGATATGATCCCAGACGCTATTATTCTGGGCGTTCCCCCTTGGAGGCTCTGAGTATCGGCGTGGATATGAAGCCTGAGGATGTGTCGCTGCGCTGTAATATTGTAACATTATCAGAGGAAGAAGAGATCTATGAAGAAAAAAAGATTATAGACCACAGCGCCGATGAAATTTCTACGGAAGATGCGGCTGTTTTGCTGGAAGCGGTGAAAAAAGAGTTAGAGACAGATCGTTATAAATTTTATACGGGAACCAGCTACCGTCATCTTTTGATCTGGGAAAACGGATCAGTGGTGGAGCTGACACAGCCTCATGATGTGCTGGGGCAGACCATTGGCCAATACCTTCCTCAGGATGAGATTTTGCGTAAGATGATGCGAAAAAGTTATGATATTCTGGTAAATCATCCCATCAATGTGGAGCGGAAGAAAAAGGGACTGCATCCGGCAAATTCCTGTTGGTTCTGGGGTGCAGGCACCAGACCAGCCCTCTCTTCCTTTGAGGAAAAGACAGGATTAAAGGGAGCCATGGTGTCTGCAGTAGATCTTCTGAAGGGAATCGCAGTGGGAGCATCCATGAAAAATATTCTGGTAAAAGGCGCCAACGGAGGCCTTCATACCAATTATGAAGGAAAGGCCCAGGCTGCAGTAGATGCTCTGACCAAAGAGAATTATGATTTTGTGTATATTCATGTGGAAGCTCCAGATGAAATGGGACATCAGGGCAGTATTGAGAAGAAAGTACAGGCTATCACATTTTTAGATGAGCGTCTGATTGCGGTTTTAAAACAAGGATTGGAGGAGGCGGGAGAGGCGTACCGCATGTTGATTATGCCGGACCACCCAACGCCCATTGCAATCCGTACCCATACCAAAGATGATGTGCCATATCTGCTGTATGACAGCAGCGCCCCCCAGAAAAATACTTGGAAGTACAACGAGAGAGAAGCCAAAGCCAGTCCTTTTCACATTTCCAGAGGGTGTGAGATGATTGATTATCTCATCCAAAAATAATCAGTGGTTCAGGAGAATATTATGTTAATAGTCAAAAAGTTCGGCGGAAGTTCCGTAGCGGATAAAGAGCATATTTACAATGTGGCAAAACGCTGTATTGAAGATTATCAGAAAGGAAATGATGTGGTGGTGGTATTGTCTGCCATGGGGAAGACTACAGATCGTCTTTTGGAGATGGCAAAAGATTTTAACCCCAATCCATCCAAACGAGAAGTAGATATGCTGCTGGCCACAGGAGAACAGACCTCCACTGCCTTGATGTCCATGGCAATGGGGGCCCTTGGCGTACCTTCTGTTTCCCTGAACGCCTTTCAGATTACTATGCACACTTCTTCCCGCTATGGGAACGCACGTTTTAAAAAGATAGACACCCAGCGGATCCGTCATGAACTAGAGAACCGCAAGATCGTTATTGTTACTGGATTTCAGGGTATCAATAAATATGACGACCTTACGACTTTGGGAAGAGGAGGATCTGATACCACAGCTGTGGCTCTTGCAGCAGTGCTCCATGCAGATTCCTGTGAGATATACACAGATGTGGAAGGAGTATATACAGCAGATCCCAGGATTGTTCCAAACGCGAAAAAGATTCCAGAGATCACTTATGACGAGATGCTGGAATTGGCCACGTTAGGGGCGAAAGTGCTCCATAACCGTTCCGTTGAAATGGCAAAAAAATATGGGGTACAGCTGGTCGTTCGTTCTAGCCTGAACAATGCAGAAGGGACAATTGTAAAGGAGGAGACAGACATGGAGAGTATGCTTGTCAGTGGAGTTGCAATCGATAAAAATACAGCCAGAATCGCAGTGTTCGGCGTGAAGGATACGCCGGGAATCGCATTTAAAATATTTGATCTGCTGGCAAGAAAAAATATCAATGTGGACGTGATTCTGCAGTCTATCGGAAGAGAGGGCACGAAAGATATTTCCTTTACGGTGGCCAGAGACGACGCAGAAGAAACCGTAGCGATTTTAGAGGAGCATAAGAGCCGGATCACAGCCAAAAGAATTGAGATGAACGATACGGTGGCAAAAGTCTCCGTAGTAGGCGCAGGCATGCAGTCCAATCCAGGAGTGGCCTCCCGGATGTTTGAGGCATTGTACAATGCAGGAATCAACATTCGCATGATCGCCACCTCAGAGATCCGCATTACCGTGCTGATCAATGAAGAAGATGTGGAAAAGGCAATGCGGGCGGTGCACGATCAATTTATTGAAGATTAAAGGATGAGATTATGACAGGAGATGCACATTTTCTAATAAATCTATGTGGAAGACAAAAAGCAGCAAATTTTTCACCAGAAAATTCAGAATCACAATGATAAGAGCAGCCCACACATAGATGTCTCGGTATTTCATGCCAATTTTGAGACGATGTCTGGAAATGCGTTCTATGGTGTGGCTGATCAGAAACCAGCCCCCTGTGAAGGCGGTGTAGAGAACCAGCGGGTGGCAGAAGAAAGAAGTGATAAGATCGCCCTGCAGCAGAGCGGCTGCTGCTCTGGTTCCCCCGCAGCCAGGACAATAGACGCCAAAGGTGCTCTGTACCACACAGGGAATCAGAAACAGGGAAAATAAACCGGGAAACAGCCGATAGAGCAGTAAAATGCAGCAGGCAATCCCAAGGAGAGCCCATCCGGTGTAGAACAGTGCAGTTTCTTCTTTTTCACGTTGTCTCATAAGAACTCCTTATCTCGAATTTCAGATGAAAAAGTCTTTCTTTTACTATCGTTACTTTTGCAGTATAATTCTTTTTCTTTTGTTTGTCAAAGTAAAAAATATATGGTATAATCTATTTTGAAGAACCAGCGGAGCTGGGAGATTCAGAAGAGTTTGAAAGCAATGAAAATGGGAGAAGAGGTGTTGACATGGTAGGAGCAGTTGGGAGTGCAGGAAGCTACAATGATTATTATGGAAGTTATGGAGCCAAAGGCTATGAAAGTATGGGACGGTCTGGAGATTCCTCTCAGGGCATTCTGTCAGTGGACGGTTCTGAAGAGAAGAACAGGGATGGTTCTGTAAAAAAGATAGGAGAGCGGTGCCAGACTTGTGAGAATCGGAAATATCAGGATGGTTCTGATGAAAATGTTTCCTTTAAAGCAGCGGCCCACGTATCTCCAGAGGCGGCGGCCGGCGCAGTCAGGGCTCATGAAGGAGAACATGTTTCCAATGCCTATACCAAGGCAGCCCAGAAAGAGGGGAAAGTTGTCTCTGCCTCGGTAAGTATTCATACTTCTGTCTGTCCGGAATGCGGCAGAACTTATGTTTCGGGAGGCACCACCAATACGAAGATCAAGTATCCGGCAAATCCATATGAAGAGAGCCGGAAGGTTCTCGGAGGAGAAGAAGCAAAAGGAAAAAATATAGATTATGCAGCGTAATGTTAAGAGAGCAGAAGGAGGGAGACGTCATGAAAAAACAGAAAACAGTTGGAATGATTCTTGTGATGTTTTGCCTGATGTTTGCAGGAATTTTTGCAACTTCAGAGACAGCTTATGCGAAGCGGATTACCAATTACAGCCAGGTGAAAAAGATGGCCCTGAAGAAAGTGAAGGGCGCTCATATTTTAGAAATTGATAAAGATTATGAAAAAGGCGTGCTGATTTGGGAAGTTGATTTGATAAAGGGAACAAAAAAATATGAGATCAAATATCGCGCTTCCGATGGAAAGATGTTGTCCTATAAATGGGAGCAGAAGAAAATTGACCGGAAGAGCAAGAAGAAGGTGATAAGCCAGAATAAGTGTAAGAGTCTGGCTAAAAAGCAGGTAAAGGGTGCTAAGATCACCAGTATCCATAAAAAATACGAAAAGGGAATTGTTCTGTACAAAGTCAAGATGAAGAGCAGTACCAAGAAATATGAGCTGAAATACCATGGAAGAACGGGAAAGCTGATAAAGTATGAAGAAGAATTGATGATTAAGCCTAAGAAGCAGACTTCTTATATTGGAGCGAAAAAAGCCAAAGAGATCGCGCTGAAAAAGGTGCCGGGAGCTACTGTGGTAAAAGTGGAATTTGACCGGGATGACGACGATGGAATACCGGTTTATGAGGTGGAAATGATCAAAGGACATTTTGAGTATGAGATAAAAATTCATGCAAGAACAGGAAAGATCTTGGACTTTGATAAAGATTATCGAGATGATTATTATGATGATGATGATTATTATGATGATTATTATTGATTGAGGGATTATCGTAAAACGGAAATGGAGCGAAGGGAAATATGAAACGTACATCGGCAGAACTGAAAAGACTGGCGAGAAAAAATCTGATTGGCCATTGGGGAATTGTAATTGGAGCCACATTGTTGATGGGATTGATTACATCAGCAGTTTTGATGCCTTTCTATCTTCTGTTTTTTATTACCAGAGGAGGAATGGTACAGTTGACAGCATATATGGTGGCTGCCTTAATTATAAGCATAATAGGCGTTATTATGAGCGCAGGGATCAGCAGAATGCATTTTGGATTTGCCCGCGGCCAGGATGGGAAGATTGAGATGCTGTTTGGAGAATTTGCCAGAAGGCCGGATCGTTATATTCTTGCTATTCTAATGCTGTATGGAATAGAATTGGCCTGCGTTTTGCCGGGAAGTATCTGTACTTGGATCGGATTGATAGAAGAATCTGTGTTAGCGGCTGTAATTGGAGGAATTCTGTATTTTGTAGGAATCGTTGTATTAATTCTTTTAAATCTACGGTATGTGCTGTGCTTTTTTCTGTTAGTGGAGCATCCTCAGATGGGAGCGGTCACTGCTTTTCGGGAAAGCGCCCGCAGAATGGATGGAAATAAGGGCAGGATGTTCTATCTCTATCTGAGTTTTATTGGATGGGGAATGTTGGGAATCCTTTCTTTTGGAATTGGAATGCTGTGGATTATGCCTTACATGAATCAGACCCTGGTAAATTTTTATCTGGATGTTTCCGGAGAATATGATGGCCTGCAAAGACCCCAGGCCCTAGAATTAGCAGATCATTTTTAAAATTCCTTTTCACAGCTTTTTGAAAAGTTGACACCCCTTAGGAGTTTTCCTAAGGGGTGATGTAATTTTGGGCAGCAGCCAGAAAAAGTTCATATTCTTGGATGGAATTGTCATTTCCATTTCGGATATCAAATTTAGAAGCAATCTCTCTGGCTTCCCGGCCGAAGTATTCTGCCAGTGCTTTAATGTGGTAACATCCGTTTTCCTGATAATAAGGAAGTCTGGAAGGCAGAGAGAGACGCATATTTGTTTTGCCCTGTTTTAAAAGGTTCCGCATCATAATCTCCGCTCCTGTGGAGAATTCCATTTTGTCCAAAGGTGTATAAGTCAGAGCCTGATAAGGAGCTTCTTTTTTGAAAAAACTCCAGGCAGCATTGGGATTTGTGGCTGTCAGGTATACCATGGTATCTGCAAAGTAATAGGAATGCAAGCCATGTTTTCGGCGAAGATATTCCATTTTCTTATAATAAGGTTCAGCGCTTTTAAAATCCTGGATACGGACTGCATAGTGATACAAGAGACGTCCGTATTCATAGATCAATTCTTCATCATCATGGTATTTCTTTTCCAATAATTTTGCAGTTTTTAATAAAGTATCAAGGTCTCCGTACCAACTGGCCATTTCTCCTTCAAACCCTATGGATGAAGGGTTTCGGCGATGGGTAGAGCGGCAGAGGGATTGAAAGTCATGGAGGCTTTGCATGGCTTTTGTTTTTTCTCCGGTGGCACGGTATAATCTTGCAGAGGCCATATGATATTCAAAAAGGGCGTAGCCGTATTTTAAACAGAAAGTCTTATATTTTTCCAGATATTGTTCCATGTCGCTGATAGAGATTTGGTAAAAGAAGTCTGCGCAATCTATCACACGGGAAAAAATATCCATAACCGCGTCGACGGTATCAAGGCAACACCAGCCGGGCATCTCAAGATCTGGATATTCCTCAAAAAGCTGTAGAATTTCTGGGAAGATCAGATAGAGATACAGCAGATAATTTTCTGAACAGGAATCGGCATATGCATAACGGAAATACATCATATATTTGTAATCTTTGGCAAGGTCTGCTTCCTGGATCGCCTGTCGGATTCCAGACAGTTTTGCTTCTCCGGGGGCCAGACGACAATAATTTTCTATCAATTCTAATGGTTGATACATGATGATTCTCCTCTCTGGAAAATCCGAATGAAAAAATGTTTTTATAGGAAATCATATGGATCGGAAGAGTCAAAGTCTTCCCATTCTTCCATTTCCTCCATCTCTTCTATAAAATCTTCCATGTAATTCATGTAGCCGTCGGTACCTCCCATATCAGAGAGGAGGATCATAATGTAAAAAAGCATAAAAAGAAAGCCTAGAATCAATCCGATGGTTCCCAGAATAAGTCCGGCCTTGCCGTAGCTGTTCGGGTGCATTTCTCCTCCTCTGGAGATCAGAGCGAAGATAATTGCCAGAGAACCGCAGATAAAAGCTGGATAAATACAGCAGCTGGTAACGACCCCGAAGATTCCGATCACCATGGAAGCTAAAGACATTCCTGCAGAACGCATTTCTATGTATGATTTGTTTGATTCGTAATCCATAAAAAACCTCCTTGAAAATTCTGTTTTTATTGTAGCATGTGTGATTTAAAAATACAAATAGATTTTCGAAAGGAGAAGATCTTGACAATAGGCAGATATCCCTCGTATAATTATTTGCGTGTGAAGAAAGAACTAGGAGAATGATGTATGGATATTATTGCAAAATTAGCGGAAGAACTGAAGATTCGAAAACAACAGGCAGAGGCAGCGGTAAAACTGATTGATGAAGGCAATACGATTCCCTTTATTTCCAGATATCGGAAGGAAGCCACAGGAGCTTTGAATGACGAAGTATTGCGGGATCTGCATGAACGTCTGCTCTATCTGCGGAATTTGGAAGAGAAAAAGGAACAGGTGCTGTCTAGTATTGAGGAACAGGGAAAACTGACAGAAGAGTTGAAACAGCAGATCTTGTCGGCAGAGACTTTGGTAGCGGTGGAAGACCTTTATCGGCCTTATCGTCCCAAGCGAAGGACCAGAGCCACCATTGCAAAGGAAAAAGGATTGGAACCTCTGGCAAATATTATCTTGCTGCAGATGACAGAGAAGCCTTTGGAGATAGAAGCAGAAACATTTTTGGATTCGGAAAAAGGCGTGGATTCTGTGGAAGACGCCATTGCGGGAGCTATGGATATTCTGGCAGAAAGTATTTCCGATGAGGCAGATTATCGAACATACATCAGAGAACAGACTATGAGGGCAGGAAAAATCACCTCAACAGCCAAAGATCCAGAAAAAGAATCTGTCTATGAGATGTATTATGAATTTGAGGAAGTCTTGGCAAAACTGGCTGGACATCGGATTCTGGCATTAAACCGTGGAGAAGAGGAGAAGATTCTGACCGTGAAGATGGAAGCGCCCACAGAACAGATTCTCCAGTATCTGGAAAAGAAAACTATTTCCAGAGAAAATCCCCATACCACAGCTGTCTTAAAATCTGTGGTGGAAGACAGCTATAAACGTCTGATTGCCCCGGCTATTGAACGGGAGATCCGCAATGAGCTGACAGAACGTGCCCAGGATGGAGCTATCCGTGTGTTTGGCAAGAATTTGGAGCAGCTTTTGATGCAGCCGCCCATTGCCGGCAAGGTAGTATTGGGCTGGGACCCGGCGTTTCGTACAGGATGTAAGCTGGCGGTGGTGGATTCCACTGGAAAAGTGCTGGATACCACAGTGATTTATCCCACAGCTCCTCAAAATAAAGTAGAAGAATCTAAGGCAGTGTTAAAGAAACTAATTCAAAAATACAACGTATCCCTGATCTCTGTGGGAAATGGAACAGCTTCCAGAGAATCAGAAATGATCATTGTGGATTTGCTGAAAGAGATTTCAGTTCCGGTGCAGTATGTGATTGTAAATGAGGCCGGAGCTTCTGTATATTCCGCCAGCAAACTGGCCACAGAAGAGTTTCCTAATTTTGATGTGGGGCAGAGAAGCGCGGCCTCCATTGCAAGAAGACTCCAGGATCCTCTGGCAGAGCTGGTAAAAATTGATCCCAAATCCATCGGGGTGGGACAGTACCAGCATGATATGAATCAAAAGAAATTAAGCGACGCCTTAGGCGGCGTGGTGGAGGACTGCGTGAATAAAGTAGGAGTAGACCTGAATACAGCTTCGGCTTCTCTGTTAGAATACATTTCAGGCATTACAAAAAACATAGCGAAAAATATTGTAGCCTATCGGGAAGCAAATGGAAGATTCCTCACCCGTGCACAGCTTTTGAAGGTGGCCAAATTAGGGCCGAAAGCCTACGAACAGTGCGCAGGATTTATGCGGATTATGGATGGGGAGAATCCGCTGGATGGAACCAGCGTGCATCCGGAAAGCTATGAGGCAACCTTAAAATTATTGGACAAGCTGGGCTATCAGCCAGAAGAGATTCGGGAAGGAAAGTTAGGAGGAATCTCAAAAAAGATATCGGATTATAAGAAATTGGCAAAAGAGCTGGAAATCGGAGAGATCACGCTGCAGGATATTGTAAAAGAGCTGGAAAAACCTGCAAGAGATCCCAGAGAAGATATGCCGAAGCCTATTTTGCGCAGCGATGTATTAGAGATGAAAGACCTGACGCCGGGAATGGTTTTAAAGGGCACAGTGAGAAATGTAATTGATTTTGGAGCCTTTGTGGATATCGGCGTACATCAAGACGGATTGGTACATATTTCTCAGATGACAGAACGATATATCAAGCATCCTTTAGAGGCAGTCAGCGTAGGAGATATAGTGGAAGTGAAAGTCATGAGTGTGGATCTTCAGAAAAAACGAATCCAGCTTACCATGAAACTTTAAGACATTTTACAAAATATGCCTGTTGACAGATAGGAAAGAGAAGAGTAGAATATACCCAGAAATAAAAATAAATAGTGTTCTTCAGGGCAGGGTGACTTTTGAATATTGATTCAGGAGAATTCCCGACCGACGGTGATACCCTATGAGGGCAAGTCCGTGAGCCGCAAGGTTGATTTGGTGAGAATCCAAAACCGACAGTACAGTCTGGATGGGAGAAGAAACAGTACTTTACAGAATGATTGTATGTGATAAAGTATTATTTGTGTGTGTGATATGCCCTGAATCTTTGGATTCAGGGCATTCTTACGCGTAGGCCGATGCAGAGGAAATATGCCATTGCACGGCGCATCGGCGGCGCGCGCGTAGGGAGAAGATGAATCTTTCCTGTCCGATTCTGCCTTGAAAATACAAACATAAAAGGAGTGTTTTACAATGAGTACAATGAATACTACAACAGTGGGAAAACAGACAAAGCAGATGGATATCTGGAAGCTGACCATGACGGCAATGTTATCTGCTATTGCATTTGTCTTGATGTTTTTAGAATTTTCAGTGCCGATTATGCCGTCCTTTATTAAGATGGATCTGTCAGAACTGCCGGCCCTGATGGGAGCTTTTGCGATGGGACCAGTCAGCGGCGCGCTGATCTGTCTGATCAAAAACCTGCTGCATCTGTTTATGACCACCACAGGAGGCGTGGGAGAGCTTTCCAATTTTATCTTAGGGGCGTCTTTTGTGGTTCCGGCAGGGCTTGTATACCAGAAATGGAAGAGCAGAAAGAGCGCTGTCGCAGGGGCGGTGGCAGGAGCTTTTTTGATGGGAGTGATCAGTATTTTTTCTAATTATCTGATCGTATATCCGGTGTATTACAATTTTATGCCGAAAGAAACGATACTGGCAGCTTATCAGATGATCTTTCCAGGGGTAAAAAATATGCTGGAATGCCTGATTGTATTTAACACACCTTTTACCTTTATGAAAGGAATCTTCAGCGTGCTGATCACTCTTGTAATTTACAAACCGCTTTCTCCATTTTTGAAGGGCGCTCACCGAAGGTAGAAAAGCGGCACGTCTGATAGGGAGGAAAGAATATGCAGCAGAGAGAAAAAGAGACGTCAGAGAAACATGCGGCGGGGGAAAAGACGCCGGAAGATTATATGGGCCAGGTGCTGCAGCTTGCCAGGCGCGGAGAGGGAAGAGTATCGCCCAATCCCATGGTAGGATGCGTGGTGGTAAAAGAGGGAAAAGTGATTTCCACTGGGTATCATGAACAGTATGGGGGATTTCATGCGGAGCGGAACGCTTTACTCAACTGCCCGGAAGATACAGCAGGAGCAGAACTTTATGTAAATTTAGAGCCTTGCTGTCACTATGGCAAGACTCCGCCCTGTACAGAAATTATTATAGAGAAAAAGATTCGAAAAGTTTATGTAGGGTGCTTGGATTCCAATCCTAAAGTGGCAGGGAAGGGGATAGAGATTCTGCGGGAACATGGAATTGAAGTGGAAACTGGAATTTTAGAGAAAGAATGCAGAGCCTTAAATGAGATATTTTTTTACTACATAGAAAAAAAACTCCCCTTTGTGGCCATGAAGTATGCCATGACATTAGATGGAAAAATCGCCTGTGAAAGCGGCGATTCCAAGTGGGTAACCGGGGCCAAGGCCAGAGGTTATGTCCAATGTCTGCGCAACCGCTATCGGGGCATTATGGCTGGAATTGGAACGGTGCTGGCAGACGACCCTATGTTGAACTGCCGGATGGAAAATGGCCGGGATCCAGTGCGGATTTTGTGCGACGCCAGACTGCGGATGCCTCTGGACAGTCAGATTGTGAAATCCGCCCATCAGATAGAGACCATTGTGGCCTGGAATCCCAAGTCAGCAGAAGAGTGGAGGAAACAGCCGGCAGGTCAGGGACAGACAGAGACTTTGGAGGAAACGAAAAGAGAGCTGGAAAAACAGAATGTGATCTTATTGGAAATTCCCATGGAGAAAGGGAAGAAGGGATCGGGACAGTTAGATCTTTCCATACTTTTACAGAAGCTGGCAGAACGGGGAATCGACAGTATTCTTCTGGAGGGAGGAGGCACTTTGAATGCCTCTGCTTTAACCAAGGGACTGGTCCAGCGGGTCTATGCTTTTGTGGCGCCAAAATTGGTGGCAGGAGCAGGGGCCAAATCTCCAGTGGAGGGAACAGGTATTTTGCAGATGAAAGATGCAGTGATGCTTCAGCATACAGAATTTTCCAGATATGGGGAAGATTTGTGCATTACAGGCAGGATTGGAGGAGAGACATGTTCACCGGAATCATAGAGGAAACGGGAAAGATTTGCGAGATAAAAAGAGAATCTCTTTCTGCGAAGATAAAAATCCAGTGCCGGAAAGTTTTAGAGGGCACCAAGATTGGAGACAGTATTGCAGTCAATGGGATCTGCCTTACGGTAACGTCTTTGGGAAAAGAAAGTTTTACGGCAGATGTTATGGCAGAGACTATGCGCCGCAGCAGCTTATCGGAGATCAAGGTTCCTGGAATTGTGAACTTGGAACGGGCGATGGCGGCAGACGGAAGGTTTCATGGTCATATTGTGTCAGGCCATATTGATGGGACCGGAACCATTACCAGAATCCAGCAGGAGGAAAATGCAGTCTGGTATACTATTGGGGCAGAACCAGAACTGCTCAGATATATTGTGGAAAAGGGCTCTGTCGCATTAGATGGAATCAGCCTTACGGTGGCAAAAGTGACCGGCCAGGATTTTCAGGTGTCCGTGATTCCCCATACGCGGAAAGAAACTGCATTAAGCGATAAAAAATCTGGCAGCGCCATCAATATTGAATGTGATATGATTGGAAAATATGTGGAGAAGCTTCTGACTGGCGAGAAAAAAGAGAAATCAGACAGCAAGATCACAGAAGGGTTTTTGTTAGAGCATGGATTCCTTTGATGGGACTTAAATTTATTGTTGGATAGAGAGGAAGGGAAGAAAATGAGCAAAAAGTTTGACAGTGTAGAACAGGCGATTGCAGATGTTCGGCAGGGAAAGATCGTGATGGTGATCGAGGATTCCGATAAGGAGAGCGAGGGAGATTTTATCTGTGGGGCAGAATTTGCCACGCCGGAAAATATAAATTTTATGGCGACCCATGGAAAGGGTCTGGTCTGTATGCCTATGGGCAGGGAATTATGCCAGCAGCTTGGACTGAAACAGATGGTGGAACAAAGCATGGACAATGAGCAGATCGCATTTACCGTGTCTATTGACGGGATTCACACAGACACAGGAATCTCTGCTTTTGAACGTTCTGAGACAGCCTTGGCCACAGTACGGGACGGGGCAAAACCGGAGGATTTCAGAAAGCCGGGCCATATGTTTCCCCTGGAGGCAAGAGAAGGCGGCGTGCTGAAGCGTACCGGACATACGGAGGCCACGGTGGATCTTGCAGTTTTGGCTGGATTAAAACCTTGCGGGCTGTGCTGTGAGATTATGCAGGAAGATGGAACTATCATGCATACGGAAGCCTTACTGCAACTAGCAGAGAAGTTTCAGATGACAGTGATCACAGTGGCAGATCTGGTCCGTTACCGTATGGATAGAGAAAGTCTGGTGCAGCAGGAAGCACATGCAAAAATGCCTACCAAATATGGAAAATTTGAGATCTATGGATATGTCAATAAATTAAATGGCGAACATCACGTTGCCCTGGTAATGGGGGATGTTGCAGACGGGGCTCCGGTACTGTGCCGGGTGCATTCTGAATGTCTCACTGGGGATGTATTTGGCTCTGGCCGCTGTGACTGCGGAGAACAGTTAGACGCCGCCATGAAAGCCATTGCAGAGGAAGGCCGCGGAATCCTTTTGTACATGCGTCAAGAAGGCCGTGGAATTGGTTTGATCAATAAATTGAAAGCTTATGAATTACAGGAAAAGGGATTCGACACCGTGGAGGCAAATGTAGAACTTGGATTTGCGCCGGATCTGCGGGATTATGGAATCGGCGCTCAGATTTTACATGATCTTGGAGTGGAAAAACTGCGTCTGCTCACCAACAATCCCAAAAAGATTACAGGATTGTCAGGATATGGCATTTCCATTGAGGAGCGGGTGCCGATCCAGATGCCTGCGAAAAAAACAGATGTATTTTATCTGAAGACAAAGCAAAACAAAATGCAGCACATGACAGATTATTAAATGTAACTATAGCAATAAAAATAAGTCTAAGAAAAGAGGAGAAAACAGATGAGAGTATTAGAAGGAAATGTAGTAGCAAGCGGAGTCAAAGTAGGAATTGTGGCAGCAAGATTTAATGAATTTATTGTGGCAAAATTAGTGGGCGGAGCCCAGGACGCCCTGATCCGTCATGGGGTAAATGATGATGATATTACTCTTGCATGGGTGCCAGGATCTTTTGAGATTCCTCTGGCAGCACAGAAAATGGCAGAATCCGGAGAGTATGACGCAGTGATTTGTCTGGGAGCAGTGATCAAAGGAGCAACCACGCACTATGACTATGTATGTGCAGAAGTCAGCAAAGGCGTGGCAGCAGTAGGATTAAAGACAGAGATACCAGTGATCTTTGGCGTTGTCACCACAGAAAATATTGAACAGGCCATTGAGCGGGCTGGAACAAAAGCAGGAAATAAAGGATACGATGCGGCATGTACTGCAATTGAGATGATCAATCTGATCAAAAAGATGTAATGCTTTAGTTTTTTCGTGTAATGGAAGAACTTATAGGGTGTCAGGAGAATTGAAAATTCCCCGGCACCCTTTTACTGTTATGATAGAAGATACTTTTGAATCTCCTGTCCCCACGTCTGAATCAGGCGTTCCAAACTCCAGGCAGCGTTGGCGGGGCTGGTGGAAGGCAGTTTATGAATGGCATAGATAGAAGACGACGCCTGAGCCAGAGAGAGATCTTTTGTTAACATAGGCATAGTATATTTGTTATAAAGTTCACAAGCCTTGCCCCCGTTGCCAAAAACAGCGGAAATAGAAGTCTGGCTTAAAATGTTAGGAATGTCGGCGGGAACGACATTGCGGATGCTGCTGTCAGAGGAGCCTACAATCTCACAGCTTTGAATCACGTCCCAGACAGCAATTTGATGTTTCAGTAAAAGATGCTTTTTTTCAGGGATTGTGACAGGAATCGGTTCCTGAGTCAGAGACGCTAAGACTTTCCAGAACCTGTTCTGGGGATGTCCATAGTAAAAATGCTGTTCTCTGGATTTCACAGAAGGAAAGGTGCCCAGGATCAGGATTCTGGAATTTTTGTTGAAAACAGGCTCAAATTCATGGGTGTGTTGTTGGTAATCAGCCATGGAATCATATCCTTTCTATTGTTATTTATCATATCTTAAGTATTTTTATTATAATCGGTTTTTTCGCAGATTTCCAGAGAGATGAAAGATCAATCGTTATGCATGCTTGCGGGCGGCTCGCAGGAGCTTTTGATTGACAAGGAAGATGGGCTTTGCTATATTGAGGATACATAGGCTGCATTAGGAGGAGATACGAATGAATGAGAAATTTTCCGAGAAGGGATATGTGAATCGTATAACGCTTTTGGGACATACGATCATAGGAACGATTCTTTTTCTGGCTTACGGGCTGGAACTTTTTAAGGGCTCCAGGAGTATTGGATATTTTGGGGTGTTCGCGGCGCTTTGTATGGGGCCGGTTATTGTGGAACATGTTTTGTACAGAAAGAATCCAGAAGACGGAAAAATCAAACATATTATGGGAATCAGCTATGGTATTTTGTATTTGTTTGCCATTTTTACGACCCACAGCCTACTGACCTGCATGTATGCATTTCCTATGTTTATGGTGATTATCCTGTATATGGATGTGCGCTTTTGCGTACTGATCGGCAGCGGCGCTTTTTTGGGAAATGTTTGCTGCATTATCAAAGATGCAGTGACCGTAGGGTATAAGGCTGAGGAGATACCGGATGTGGAGATTAGAATTGCAGCGGTATTGATGTCGGCTTGTTATATGGTTGTAAGCACCGCAGGGGTCAAGAAGGTGAACCAAGTAAAAATGCAGGCGATTCAGGAGAAGACAGAATCTGCCAATGTGCTGGCGGATCATGTGCTGTCAGCTTCCGGGAATATGATTATGAGTATCAAAGAGGTATCGGAAAAAATGGAACTGCTGGGGGAATCTATGGGACAGATCCATACCTATATGGGGGAGGTTTCTTCTGGAAGTAATGAGACGGCAGAAGCGATACAGCAGCAGATGCAGAGAACAGAAATTATTCAGCAGCATATTGTTAAAGTCAAAGACAGGGCTTTCGACATTGAAGAAAATATGGACGCCACCGTAGATAAGGTGGAAATTGGCAGACAGCAAATGGATACTTTGTCAAAGCAGGTAGAGAATTCCATGGCTGCTA
Source organism: Lachnospiraceae bacterium (assembly GCA_022792535.1). Taxonomy (GTDB): domain Bacteria; phylum Bacillota; class Clostridia; order Lachnospirales; family Lachnospiraceae; genus Petralouisia. Next base: position 9,514 of record JAAWBG010000036.1, on the reverse strand, counting down.
ACCGTCAGGTCTTGAATCAGATGAAGGAACTAAGCGAATATACCAATCAGATGAATACGATTATTGAGACTATCACCAGTATTACAAGCAGTACAAGTATGCTTGCTCTGAATGCAAGTATTGAGGCTGCACATGCAGGAGAGTCCGGGAAAGGCTTTGCAGTGGTGGCCAGCCAGATTTCAGAGCTTGCCGGCCAAACCAAATCTGCAACGGTGAATATTACAGAACTGATTGGGCACATTGACCAGGAACTTATGGAGGTCTCGGCTGCAGTGGATGTGGTGACAGAGAGTAATAAGGCGAACCAGGAGATTACGCAGGTTGTCACAGATAATTTTATGGTAATTACACAGGGAACAGAAAATGTGGGATATCAGACAAAAGAATTGATGTCTATTGTGGATGAATTAGAGAAAGCAAATGCAGACATTGTAGAGAATATTCAGACCATTTCTGCCATTACAGAGGAAGTTTCAGCCCATGCCAATGAAACTTACGATGCATGTGAGAAAAATTCCAACATGGTGGATTCTGTGACTGATATGGTAGAAGAATTAAATGCAGAAGCCCAGAAATTACAGAGCGAAAGGCAGCCGTAATAATGGAGAATTTTGCTCTTGTGCAGGCAGAAACATACATAGAGGGAAGGAATTAAGAGGATGGAGAACAAAAGAAGACGTCTGAATCGGTATGTGGCGGATTATGTGGTGTTTGATTTAGAAACTACAGGAATTCACAGAGATTTAGATGAAATTATAGAAATATCAGCAATCAGAGTCAGAAACCATCAGATTGACCAGGAGTACAGCACCTTGGTGAATCCAGGAAGGCATATTCCAGCCGGGGCCACAGCAGTCAATGGCATTACTGATCAGATGGTGAAAGAGGCTCCAGATCTGGAACAAGCCCTCAACGGATTTTTGGATTTTATCGGAGATGATATATTAGTAGGGCACAATATACATACCTTTGACATGCATTTTATCTGTAATGGCGCTAGGAATGCTCTGGAAAAAGAGATTGAGAACGACTATATAGACACCCTTTATATGGCCAGAGAATGTCTTCCTAAACTTTCTCATTATAAGCTGACAGATATATCAGAATACTTTCAGATCAGTACAGAAGGAGCCCACCGGGCCCTGAACGATTGTGTGATGAATCAGAAATGTTATGAAGAGCTGGGAAAGATCATGCAGAAAATGAAAAAAGACCGGCCGGATATTCTCTGTCCCAAATGTGGATCAGAAATGGTAAAGCGCAGAGGAACTTATGGAGAATTCTATGGATGCAGTAATTATCCAAGATGCCGGGGAACTAGAAAATTAGAAAGGAAAACGATATGAAGTCCTTAGTGATAGCAGAAAAGCCAAGTGTGGGAAGAGACATTGCCAGAGTTTTGGGATGCAGACAAGGAGGCAATGGATTTTTGGAGGGAAAAGATTATGTGGTGACCTGGGCCCTGGGACATTTGGTGGAACTGTCTGATCCAGAAAGTTACGGGGATCAGTGGAAGGTTTGGAAAATGGAAACCCTGCCTATGCTGCCGGAAAAACTGGAAATTCAGGTGATCAAGAAGACGGGAAAACAGTATCAGACTGTAAAGACTCAGATGTACCGAAAAGATATTGGCGCTATTATCATTGCCACAGACGCCGGACGGGAAGGAGAACTGGTGGCGCGATGGATTATAAAGAAAGCTGGAGTTCGAAAGCCTATGAAGCGGTTGTGGATCTCTTCGGTGACAGACCAGGCTATCCGCCAGGGATTTGCCCATTTGAAAGATGCAAAAGAATATCAGAAATTGTATGAGGCGGCAGTGGCGCGGGCAGAGGCAGACTGGCTGGTAGGACTGAACGCTACCAGAGCTTTGACGGTAAAGCACAATGCACAGCTGTCCTGCGGAAGGGTACAGACGCCTACCCTTGCCATGATTGCAAAACGTGAAGAACAGATCAAAGCTTTTCAGCCCAAAACATATTATGGATTTAAAATAAAGGGAAATCATATTTTCTGGAGCTGGAGGGGAAAAGGCGGCGGTACCACCACGTATTCTCAGGAAGAGATCAAAAGAGTACAACAGATAACAGAAAACGCAGAAGGAGTGGTGGAAGAGATTAAAAGGAAGCAGCAGAAATCTTATGCGCCGCAGCTGTATGATCTGACGTCTCTGCAGCAGGACGCCAATCGAATGTTTGGTTTTTCAGCCAAACAGACCTTGAATTATATGCAGCGTTTGTATGAACATTATAAAGTGGTGACTTATCCACGGACAGATTCCAGATATTTGACCCAGGATATTGTGGATACGCTGCCGGAGCGGGTAAAAGCCTGCCGGACAGGAAATTACGCTCCTATCTGCGGCAAATTGCTGAAAACGCCGATAAAGGGAAATCCATCCTTTGTAAATGATAAAAAAGTTTCTGATCATCACGCTATCATTCCCACAGAACAGGGAATTCACCTTAGCGACCTGGAATATGGAGAGCGGAAAATCTATGAGTTGGTAATTTCACGATTTCTGTCTGTTTTGCTGCCTCCCTGTGAATATGAGCAGACAGAGGTGACGCTTCTTGGGGAGGGAGAAACTTTTTTTGTGAGGGGAAATGTGATTCGCAAGGCCGGATGGAAAGAGATCCAGAAGATCCAAAAAGAAAATGAGATATTCCAGGAAGGAGAAGAGGAGGCAGAGTTCTATGAGTCCCAGGGAAATTTGACAGAAAACATGCCGGAATTTGTCAAAGGACAGAAAATACTGCTGACCCATGGAAAAATTGTGGAGGGAAAGACGAAACCTCCGGCGCATTTTACAGAAGCCACCCTTCTTGCGGCTATGGAAAACCCCATAAAATATATGGACAGTACGGATCAGGCACTGAGAAAAACATTGGGCGAGACCGGAGGTCTCGGTACCGTAGCCACCCGTGCAGATATCATTGAAAAACTTTTCAACAGCTTTATGATTGAAAAACGACAGGGAAAAGAGATTCACCTGACTTCTAAGGGAAGGCAGGTACTGGAGCTGGCGCCTCAGGGACTGACTTCCCCGGAGTTGACGGCAAGATGGGAACAAAAATTATCAGACATAGCAAAAGGGAAGGCTAGAAAACAAGACTTTGAGGCGGAGATCCGAACCTATACGGTGGATATTGTAAAAGATATCGCCGCTTCCGCGAAAACTTACCGCCATGATAATCTAACTGGAAAGAAATGTCCAGAGTGTGGAAAATTATTGCTGGAAGTAAACCATAAAAATGGCCGGATGCTGGTATGCCAGGATCGGGAGTGCGGTTATCGGAAGACCTTGTCTAAGACCACCAATGCCCGGTGTCCTCAATGCCACAAAAAAATGGAATTGGTAGGAGAAGGGGAAAACCGACGGTTTGTGTGTCCCTGCGGTTATCGGGAAAAGCTGTCTGCTTTTGAAAAACGGAAAAAGGAAAGGGGCGGAGGAGTATCTAAAAAAGATGTGAATAAATATATGAATAAGATGAAGCAGGAGGCAAAAGAGCCGGTAAACAATGCGTTTGCAGATGCACTTGCGAAGATAAAGCTGTGAGATGAAAGACAAATTCATAAATTTTGCAATGGGGGTATTAGTATGAAAGAAGGAATGTAACTGGAAAGGTATGAAGGATAAGGTGGAAAATATGAAGAAAAATGTTTGGAATGGATTACAATTTTTGGTATCTGCCTGATGTTTGCACTGCTGTGAAGCATCCCGGCACAAGCGGCGAAAAACAGTATTATAAGGCCTGAAGCAAAGTAAAGACCATAAAGAAGAGGGAAGATTGTGGAGAATGCTATGAATAAAGCAGATAAGTACTTGATACGCAAAGTTTATGAGGAAGAATTGGATGAGGCATTTACATTGATTTGGAATGTATTTCAACAATTTGTCGCTCCTGATTATACAAAGGAAGGCATTGATTATTTTTATGAGCAATTTGTTAAGGGACAAAGTTTCAGAGATGAATTTCTGAATGGGCTACAGACCATGTACGGGATGTTTGACGATAGCAGAATGGTGGGTGTGTCGTCTATATCGAGAGATAATCATGTGTCCTGTGTATTTGTAGATGGAAATTATCAGAGAAAAGGGATTGCAACGAAATTGTTTTCAGAAGTAATTTCTAAATTGAAACGGCAGGGGACAGAAAAAATCAGATTGAACGCTTCGCCTTATGGCGTTCCTTTTTACCATGCAATTGGATTTTCGGATATTGATACAGAAAAAGTATATCATGGAATTCGATATACGCCGATGGAATTGAGATTGTGAGTAAATAGATAGAAAACAGGAAATGTCAATCCTCAGTCATAACCTGCCTGGAATCTTCATACATTATAAAAAAACAGTGTATGAGGGAATTTCGTTGAAAGGATACATAGAAGAGCGGGCGGTCAATATTGCTAATTATATAATCGAGGAAAATGCTACCGTAAGGCAGACAGCAAAAAAATTTGGAATCAGTAAGAGTACGGTACATAAAGACGTAACGGAACGTTTGATGCAGATCAATCCAACACTTGCAGGACAGGCGCGGAAAGTACTGGATGTCAATAAATCAGAGCGGCATATCCGCGGCGGGTTAGCCACTAAGGAAAAATATCTCCATCAGAAGGGCATGGTGTGATCAATTCCAAGAAATATTAAAATAAATCAATAAAACTGATTAAAATTATCACTATACAAGTCGAGAAATCTATGTTAAGATAAGACCCATGAAAAGCAGAGAAGAGGAAGAGTAGCTGTATTGGAACTTACAGAGAGCCATTGGCGGTGGAAAATGGCAGGGAGAATACAGTGAACTGGCCTTGGAGCTTCCGGCTGAAAAGGAAAAGTAAGTCAGGACGGGTTCTCCCGTTACAGAGATAGGCATAGAAGTGCCGATGAGAGTATGCGAATGCATGAAGTAGAGTGGTACCGCGCGGGATTAGATATCTTTCGTCTCTATTATCCTTTGGGATAGTGGATATGGAAGATTTTTTCTTTGTTTTAATTTAAGAAAGATCTTGTCACGCCAAAGCGTGAAAGTATTTTACGATAAGAGAACAATAATATGCTGGTATGACATGGAGGATGAAACATGAAAAATTTTGAGAAATATGAGAGACAGTATTTTATGCCCCCAGAAGTTACTTACGACTGGGTAAAAAAAGAATATATTACAGAACCGCCTGTTTGGTGCAGTGTGGATCTTAGAGATGGAAATCAGGCTCTGATCGAGCCCATGAGTTTAGAAGAAAAACTGGAATTTTTCCAATTGCTGGTAGATGTGGGATTCAAAGAGATCGAGGTGGGATTTCCAGCGGCTTCCGAGACAGAGTATAATTTTATGCGGGCGCTGATTGAACGGAATATGATACCGGATGATGTGACCGTACAGGTGTTGACGCAGGCCAGAGAGCATATTATCCGTAAAACTTTCGAAGCAGTGGAAGGGGCTCCTCATGCAGTGGTGCATCTTTACAATTCCACTTCTTTGGCACAGCGGGAACAGGTATTTAAAAAGACCAAAGAAGAGATTCGGGATATTGCAGTCAGCGGCGCAGAACTTTTGAAAAAGCTGGCGGAGGAGACAGAAGGCAACTTCACTTTTGAGTACAGCCCGGAAAGTTTCTCTGGAACAGAAGTGGACTATGCGCTGGAAGTCTGCAATGCAGTGTTGGATGTATGGCAGCCAACGCCAGAAAAGAAAGCGATCATCAATCTGCCCACTACGGTAGAGAATGCCATGCCTCATGTGTTTGCAGGTCAGGTAGAGTATATGAGCAAACATATGAAATACCGGGAAAATGTGATACTTTCCCTTCATCCTCACAACGACAGAGGCGTTGGAATCTGCGATGCTGAATTTGGTATTCTGGCAGGCGCAGACCGTATTGAAGGGACCTTGTTTGGAAATGGAGAGCGCACCGGAAATGTGGATATTGTAACCCTTGCCATGAACATGTTTTCCCATGGGGTAGATCCTAAGCTGGATTTCAGCGATATGTCTAAAATCGCAGAGACTTATGAGCGGTGTACCAGGATGCAGATTTCCCCCAGACAGCCTTATGCTGGAGAATTGGTATTTACAGCCTTCTCTGGTTCCCACCAGGATGCGATTGCCAAAGGAATGAGCTGCCGGGAAGAAAATCCAAAAGGACATTGGACGGTGCCCTATCTTCCCATTGATCCCAAAGATGTGGGACGAACCTATGATTCTGATGTGATCCGTATTAACAGCCAGTCTGGAAAAGGCGGCGTAAGCTATATCTTAAAACAAAATTATGGAATCACCATTCCAGATAAAATGAAGGAAGAGGTGGGCTACACAGTGAAAGGCGTGTCAGACCACCGCCATATGGAGCTGTCTCCACAGCTGGTATATCAGATTTTTGAAGAACATTATGTAAATCATACGCCTCATTTTCAGATTTCAGAATGCCATTTCAAACAGAAAAATGGAATTCTGGCGGCGGCAGCATTAGAACATGGCGGACAGAAGCGCAACATTACCGGAAATGGAAATGGACGGTTGGATGCAGTCAGCAATGCCCTGAAACAATACTTTAATGTTAGCTATGAACTGTCTGTGTATGAAGAACATTCTTTGTCCAAAGGATCTTCCGCAAAGGCCATGTCTTATGTGGGAATTTCCTGTAACGATAAGCTGTACTGGGGAGTAGGTATCGACGAGGACATTATTAAATCCTCCATTGCAGCCCTTTGCGTGGCAGTGAACAAACTGGATCAGGTTCAGCAGGCAGACCAATGCAGGGATGAGCGCTTAAATGAGATCATGAATTATATTCAGGAACATTACCTGACAGTAACTTTAGATGAACTCACGGAAAAAATGCATTTATCCAAACCGTATTTATCTAAATATATCAGAGAAAAATCGGGAAAAACCTTTGGCGATATTGTCAAAAATGTGCGGATGAAAAAGGCGCGCACTATGTTGAAAAATACCAGCATGACGGTAGAAAATATTGCAGAAAACGTAGGATATCAAAACGTGGAACATTTTAACCGTCTCTTCAAAAAAAGATATGGAATGACGCCGGTGCAGTTCCGCAATGGAAACCGAAATAAAAAGTGATACGATATTTTGAATATCAGCAGTCAATATGCAGTTGATGGAAGGGCTGTTGCAAAATAGAAGGATTCTACAATATATAGTAATATATTATCCTGCTTATGCTGTAGAAAACTCTTGTTTTGTAACGGCCCTTTCTATTATGAAAAGGTAAGAAGAAATTTCTGTTTTTTATTATGATGAGTGATTGCGAAACTCAATAATTGCGTTAATTTCATGTACAATTCAAAAAATTTGAATAGAAATATTTTTTCATACAAAAGGTGAGAAATGCATTCCAGCACCATGGAAGCGCACGCAAAAGTATCCCTCCATGCCATGGAGCAAAATCAAGAAAAAGACTCAAAGGAACATAGAAGCCTTTGCGGAATATGGCTCTTTGTAGTCAGAGGCTCGCTGAAATGTTCGGTGCGTCCAGCATTTTAGCCTTTTGTATGATGAAAATATTCAAAAGAAAGTGTAGCAATTGTACATGAAGTCTTGATCATTTTATAGTTTTGCAATTACCTATTTTTATTATGAAAAGACAGGAGAAACTGTTGCTTTTTGTTATGAAAAGGCAGGAAGAAACTGCTGTTTTTTAATGAAAAAGGTAAGAAGAAACTTCTGTTTTTTATTATGAAAGGGCAAAAAGAAGCTGCTGTTTTTTAATAAAAAAGGTAAGAAGAAACTTGTGTTTTTCTATTGTAAATGGGAAAGACTTTCGTTATAATGAGAAAAATAAGAGGCTGGCAGTTTTTATATGGTTTCGGATAGGAAAAGAGATCGTTTTATTCTTGTTGTGGGAAGCTGATATAGGAATCTGCAGTTTTGCGGAGATTGAGATACAGGAGGAAAAGATTTTGGAGAAAGAGACAGTGATCGTCCTTGACTTCGGAGGACAGTACAATCAGCTAATCGCCCGGCGGGTGCGTGAATGCAATGTGTATTGTGAGGTGAAGCCATATACGCTGGAACTGGAAAAAATTAAGGAGATGAATCCGAAAGGAATCATTTTTACTGGAGGCCCTAACAGTGTATACGAAGATACTTCCCCCAGTTGTTCCAAGGAAATTTTTGAGCTTGGCATTCCAATTTTAGGAATCTGTTATGGTTCTCAGATTATGGCCCATTTACTTGGCGGAAGAGTAGAGACAGCGCCTGTCAGCGAGTATGGGCATACTGAGGTGGAAGTAGATACTACAGATGTAATATTTCAGGGAGTGTCGAACAAAAGTGTCTGCTGGATGAGCCATACAGATTATATTGCGGAAGCTCCGGCAGGATTTCACAGAACAGCACATACTTCTGTCTGTCCCATTGCAGCGATGGCCTGTCCGGAAAAGAAGTTGTATGCCACACAGTTTCATCCTGAAGTAATGCACACCAAAGAAGGCATGAAAATGCTTTCAAATTTTGTCTATAAGGTGTGCGGGTGTAAAGGAGACTGGAAAATGGATTCTTTTGTGGAGTCTACGATCCAGAATCTGCGGGAACAAATCGGTGATGGGAAAGTGCTCTGTGCTTTATCCGGCGGAGTGGATTCTTCCGTTGCGGCAGTTCTGCTCTCCAAAGCAGTTGGAAAGCAATTGACCTGCGTCTTTGTGGATCATGGTCTCCTTCGCAAGAATGAGGGGGATGAGGTAGAAGAAGTTTTTGGTCCTAACGGAGCTTATGAGCTGAATTTTATCCGTGTCAATGCACAGCAGAGATATTATGATAAATTAAAAGGAATCACAGAACCAGAAGAAAAACGTAAAATTATCGGAGCAGAATTTATTCGCGTATTCGAGGAGGAAGCAAAGAAAATTGGAGCGGTGGACTTTTTGGTGCAAGGTACTATTTATCCAGATGTTATCGAATCAGGTCTTGGAAAATCTGCAGTGATTAAATCTCATCACAATGTAGGCGGGCTTCCAGACGTGGTGGATTTCAAGGAAATCATTGAACCCCTCCGTATGCTGTTCAAAGATGAAGTCCGAAGAGCCGGCCTGGAGCTTGGCATTCCGGAACACCTAGTATTCCGCCAGCCATTTCCTGGACCAGGCCTTGGCATCCGCATTATTGGCGAGGTAACGGAAGAAAAGGTAAAAATTGTCCAGGAGGCAGATTACATTTACCGGGAAGAGATTGCAAAAGCTGGATTGGATCAGGAACTTGGACAGTATTTTGCAGCATTAACCAATATGCGCTCCGTAGGCGTTATGGGAGACTTTAGAACCTATGACTATGCAGTGGCGCTTCGGGCAGTAAATACATCTGATTTTATGACCGCTGAAGCGGCCCAGCTTCCTTGGGAGGTGCTTCATAAAGTTACAAATAGGATTGTAAATGAAGTGAAAGGGGTTAACCGGGTGGTTTATGACTGTACGGGGAAACCGCCAGGGACGATTGAGTTCGAATAAACAAAAATGCTTAGTAAACCCAGTGTTTATGCGGGTTTGCGG
>JAAWBG010000099.1 GCA_022792535.1 Lachnospiraceae bacterium | reverse complement strand
GCATAACGCATACATTTGTGACAAAAACAATGTTGGTGAGCCTTCCGCTTCTTATTCACAAATATGCTTGTGGCGGAACACTATTTTTGAACTTTTTGCAAAAAAAGAAAGGTGGAACACAATGGGTAAACTATTTGGAACGGACGGTGTCCGCGGAATTGCAAACAAAGAACTAACTCCTGAACTTGCTTTCTCTGTTGGAAAATATGGTGCATATGTCTTAACAAAACACACCAGCCACCGTCCCCGCATTCTCATTGGAACAGATACCCGTATATCCTGTGATATGTTGGAATGTGCTTTAACAGCTGGAATTCTGTCCGTTGGTGCAGAAGTGATTGCTCTTGGGATTATTCCAACACCTGCTGTTGCTTATCTAACCAGATTCTACAATGCCGATGCCGGTGTGGTAATTTCCGCATCGCACAATTCTGTTGAATTTAACGGTATTAAATTTTTCAACAGTGAAGGTTTTAAATTAAATGATGACATAGAAGCTGAAATTGAAGATTACATTTTAAAACCTGATAAAGATATTGACAAATTGCCAATTGGTACTGATATTGGTACACTAACCCGCGTCTTTACTGCAGAAAACGACTATATCCAGTTTGCCAAACAATCATCAGATATTGGTGACCTTACAGGTTTAACCGTTGCACTAGACTGTGCCAATGGCGCTTCTTCTAAAGTTGCTCCACAAGCACTGCGTGAACTCGGTGCTGAAGTCTATGTAACACATGCACAGCCTGATGGTACAAATATCAATTTAAACTGCGGTTCAACCCATTTAAACATCCTTCAATCGTTTATGGCAGACCTTCGTGCCAAAGGTACGCCTGCAGATATTGGTTTAGCATTTGATGGTGATGCCGACCGGCTGCTTGCTATTGACGAACAAGGTAATGAAGTCAACGGCGATGTTATTATGGGTATTCTTGCCATCTATTATAAGAAAAAGGGACTATTAAAAAACAATACTGTTGTTGCTACTGTAATGAGTAATTTAGGATTAACCCTTTCTCTACGCAAACATGATATTCAAGTTATTCAGACGCATGTTGGTGACCGCTATGTTCTGGAAAGGATGCTCTTTGGTGATTATGTAATTGGAGGCGAACAATCTGGACATATCATATGTTTAAACCGTAACACAACGGGCGATGGTCTCGTAAGTGCAATCTGCCTACTTTCTATTTTAAAAGAAAGCCGACAAACGATGAGTGAATTAGCTTCTTGTGTAGAAATTCTTCCCCAAGTACTTGTTAATGCAAAAGTTGCGAATGAAAACAAGTCAAAAATCAAACAGGATGAAGATATTGTAGCACACATTAATGCATTAGAAGCAAAATACAATGAAAACGGTCGTGTGTTGATTCGCCCTTCCGGTACAGAGCCGTTAGTCCGTATTATGATTGAAGGGCAGAATCCATCGCAAATGCAAATAGATGCTAGTATATTAGCAAAAGTGATTTCCGACCGGCTGGGATAGACTCAAATTCTTTCTATAACAGGATACTTCATATACATTATTATTTTATAGAAGCTTGTTAAATTGAAACGGACATATCAATCAAAATGATATGTCCGTTTTTCTATATGCTATAAATCCTATTTTATATAGTTACTAATTTCTGGATAGCTTCTTCTTTTGTGGAAACGAAAAATACATCCTTCCCCTGATTGCTTTCATAGATGAAATCCTTTAGTGGTTTACTTGTATATCTGGAATAGTCTCCATATATTGCAATTTTTACATCATAATTGATAAACTTCTGCAGGATTTCTCCAGCAAGTCCTGTACTTAGAATAAAAAAATCTTCTGCAATCACTTTTTTATGGATAACAATTTTATTTGTATCAACACTATATTTGATGGACATTACCAAATCCAATGCAGATTGCACATCGGTTATTATTTTTTCATTACCAGTCACCAGCGCCAATGTTTCGCCCTGATTGATTATTGTTTCAATTTCCATATCCTCACCTTCTCATTTTTAAAAATTACAACAGCTGTCTCCCTAATAGGTGCAATGCTGTATGATACGCCCACTTAACAAAAGCGTACATGTCTTGAGGCACACTGCTCCAACATGCGTATACCCTCTAGGACACACATATCCTATGAAAGGCGGGTACTTTGTTAAGAGCAAGTATAGTTATTTCCTCATCATCATTCTAGCAAAATCTTTTTATTTCCTCATTATCTTTCTCCCTTTGGAGAAAAGTGTTTCTACTGCACTTTTCTTAAATTTCAGTAACCACTGAATATTGGGAAATTATTTAGAAAATACATTTTCAATAATCTGAGGAAATATCTCACTTCTGACAAATTTACGATATTCCTTTTCCGATTGATTATTATGGTCAGTCATTAACGATTTGTTCATAGTAGAATTATCCGACACATTCAATAATGCCGCAATCGGTATATTCATCATTTTTGCAGCTTTAAACGCAGCTGCACTCTCCATATCTATGCTGTTATATCCCATTTCAATAATACTCTCTAAATGATTATATTGAGCTACTATTGTATCAGTACAAAACGTCTTGCCCAAATGCCATTTAACACTATTTATTTCACAGATTCTTTTTGTTTCATTGATAAGAAACTGGAACAAGTCATTGTGCGGATACTGTTTTTCTCCAAAAATATCTTGAAACAAATGATTGGACAGATATCTACCCGCTCCATCTCCTGAAGCAGAATACTCTGGTATAACAATATCTCCTATATTCATTTCAGAAGATAGCGCTCCAACCGAACTCACAAATAAAATTTTCCTGCATTTTGTTAATCCTAAAAGTAACAATGCATCCAACACCACAGGTGCGCCAAATCCGGTCTTGATATATGTAATGTTTCTGTGTTCTATATTCCATATTTTATATCCAAATAGAGGACTCGATTGAACAATTTGATTAATTACGTTCGCGTGAAACAACCTTTCAGGTTGCCATCCTGGAGATACAATAACATTTTCATTTATGTTATCTGCAGAAACACCTAACGTATGAAGGCATATTTCTTCAATAGTTGCTCCAAACATCGTCATATTTAACAATAAGCT
>JAAWBG010000093.1 GCA_022792535.1 Lachnospiraceae bacterium | reverse complement strand
CGGAGGTAGAATATACCCGTGATCAGCTGGACAGGATCACAGGAATCAGCCAGGAATCCAATCTATGCGCGGATAAGGACGCAGTATATACCTATTACAAAAACGGACTGGTCAAGACGGAAACCCTGCCGGACGGCATTGTCAATACCTATGCTTATGACGGAGCCAACCGCCTGACAGAGATTATCCGAAACGACGCATCCGGAAACCGGATTACCTCTTATCAGTTCCAATATGATTTAAACGGAAACTGTATCGACATTATCAAGGAAAATGTGCCGCTCTGCGAGATGTATGGAAAAGGATATCAATATGACGCACTGAACCGCATGATCTTAGAAGTGGATCAGGAAAACAGCACATATATTACGTATGCTTATGATGATAAGAATAATATGATATCTAAGGACATAAGCCAAACCTTTAATCCGCAGGGAAATTATATCCAGACCTATTCCTATACCACCCAGACAACAGAGGACGGCAAAACTGTTTCCCGGATTCGGATGACAAAAACTGTAGACGGCGAGACCACGGCGTATACCGACTATGAGATGGATTTGAATAACAGCATTGTCAAAAAGACAGAGTATGATGGGGACGACGCTGTCCTGAAAATTACAGACTATACCTATGACGGTGAAAATATGCTGATAAAGGCCGACGTATACGACGCTGAGACGGATACAACCCAGGTTACATGCTTTGATTACGATGCATTGGGGCGGCGGCTTCATAAACAGCGGGAATTTACCGCGGAAGACGGAAGACGGGGGATTGACGGAACCGCTTACATCTGGCAGGGCGATAAGACAGTTCGCGAAAGTCATTACAGCGGTATTGTCAGAGAGGATCATCCAAGTTTAGAAAATAGCGAAACCAATACCAGCATAAACCTCTGGGGAATCAAGGGATTATTAAGCCAAAACGACAAAATCTTCACCGCCAACGAACACGGCGACACCGATATGATTTTTGAAGATGGCGAGAAAATCAAGGAATATGAATATCTCACAGCCTTTGGCGAGGAACTAAATCCCGATGAAGCAGACCAAAACGCCTACCGCTACTGCCAGGAAAACTATGATGTAGAAACGGGGCTTTATTACCTCCGGGCACGCTATTATGATCCCGAACTGGGACGCTTCTTGACAGAAGACCCGGCCCAAGACGGCCTGAACTGGTTTGTGTATTGCGGGAATAATCCGGTGATGTTTGTGGATCCGTGGGGGTTAAATATTCATGTTAGTGGAACTGATGAACAGATGGAGAAATTTCTGAAATATACTCAATTAGATACAGATGATTGGATTAAATATGAAGGAAATTATGTCATAATAGAATATGAGTATTCAAATGGTCCTAAAATACATGGAACAAATATGATCCGAAGACTTATAAAGGATGAGAATCATACGGTATACATTACATTTAATGATGAAGGAAAGTTTGAAACTAGTTATAGATATACGGCAGGTGCATGTACACCAGGAGTGGGGAGTAGTGTAGATATAACAATTGATTTAAACAATTTACCAATGGTAGATGTTGACAATGGAAGGGGAGGAGTATTAAGAGAAACTGCTCCATTAGAAATTTCGATTGGTCATGAATTGATACATGCACTGAGAGCTTTTGGAGGAAATTGGAAACCTAAAAATATAGTTGGAAGATATATGTACACAAAAGGAGTAAAGCCATTTTTCGAAAATGTAAAAGAAGAGGAATTAGATACTACTGGTATTAATTATACTAGTTTAGGCACGGGTGAAATACGATATGCGGAGTCTTGGGATACTACAGAAAATGCATTAAGAAGAGAGCAGGGATATAGACGAAGGGTGAGGTACTATAATGATTAAAAAAATAGGAATATTGTTACTAGTGATAGTTGTATTAGCGAGTTGTATATATGGATACTCCACCCATTTAGATTGTGAGTTATTGATTTTAACAGAAAATCCTGATATTAATTATTTATTCCAATTTAATTGGTTTGGAATTATGAAGGTAACAAAAGGAAGTGTTGTATATGACAAACTATATGGAGAGAGACCAATTTACGAGATTCAAAAACCTACGGCGATAATATCATATGAAAAGGAGGGACACAAAACTAATGAATTTAGAAAGATGTATTGTATATTAAATTATCAACAGATTCAAAATTTAAGAAAAAGTATTGTAAAATTGCAGGCAGAGCAGGATAAAGTAATTCCAGAAGAAAGATGGGCTGTAAGTGGCGGATGGCTTGTGAAGGCTAATTTATCTGACGGAGAATATTATAGTCTCGTATGGAATAGGAATGATTTATCTCAAATACCTGAAAAAGATGATTTATTTTACAATTCTAACTTACTAGAATTATTGAAAAATATAAAAGAAATGTCTCCGTTAGAAATAAAATAGATGTTTTAGGGTAATGTGATCTGATTTGAACACCTTTGTGTTCAAATCAGATTTGCCAATATAAAGGGAATAAATTTTAAAGAAAAATTCTTTAAGTGGACGGCGAGGACTATACGATAGCCAAAGCGTATGATGACCGCGGGCTGGAAATCACCACGGAACAAAAGGGCAAAAACATTGCCACGCGTCCGTGGCAGTATACCTATGGCGCGGACGGACGGCTGCTGACCATGGAAGACCCGAGCGGCGGCATTCGCCGGTATGGCTATGACGAAACAGGCAACACCACAAACTACCAAATCGGTGCAGAGCAGCGGGAACAGACGTTTAATTATATGGGACAACTGACCCGTCTGACCAAGACCGAGCATATACAGAACCGGGAAAACACCTATTATGATTACACCAATCAGGGGTGGCTGCTGGAAAAGAAAAAAACAGACCGTAACGGCGCTGTGCAAGAAAAAGTAAACTATGGATATAACCAAATCGGCAGTGTGGAGACGGTGAACCCACAGGACGGACAGCAGCGGACATATACCCGCGACGCGCTGGAGCGTACGACGCAGGTCAGCACAGCGGACGGCAAATCCTTTACCTATGAATACTATGGGGACGGAGCCGTCAAAGCAATCATCTATCCCGGCGGCAGTATTCGCACAGACTATACCTATGACAAT